>CAZZCI010000096.1:4265-8358 GCA_964653015.1 uncultured Rhodothermales bacterium | reverse complement strand
AGATTGGGACGCTCACGCAACGCGCGCGTCCGTCATTGTGCGTATCCTATCGAGTAGCAGGGCAGAGCAAACCATCGGTTTGACAAACCACCTCTGCCTCGCTCCTAAGCATTCTTTTTCGGTAGTATAGATTGGGGTGTGTACACATGACAAATGAACCCGACACGGAGTCCAGTGAAACCCAGAACTCCCCAGATTCCGAAGCAGGCGACGATGCCAAACAGGCAGATTCCACAGAAGCATCCGAGCGTGCCCAGCTTGAAGTCGACATCTTGCGCGACAGCTTACCAAGTCCCGAAAATCCGTCGGATTCGTCGGATGACACAGCACAGGACGAGCCATCACCCTGAGAAAAAGCTCCGTAGGCTATCCCCTGTTGATTCAGCATAAATGCAGCGTATCCCACTGAAATACACGCACCCAGCGCCCTCACGCCGGTGTCCCAGGAAATATGACACGCTCACGCAAGAGATTGGGACGCTCACGCAACGCAATCATTGGTGCAGGAAGTTATCATATCATACGAACATGCTGCGCTCCCCGGCAACCACCGAGGAATCCGAAAAGAAGGGAGACTGCAGCGTGGTGTTGTGGATAATTAGCGCCACAGCATAATGTCCATCCTTGTAACGAGCTCATTGCTACCCATGCCCACGGATACATCTCGTGCTTCCCATAAAGGGCCATCCAATAGTTCGGATTTGGCTCCATCAGCAGTTTCCTGTGCGGGATGCGCCCCCCACACTGTATTCCGATCTGCACATGCGCGCAGTGTGGTTCTGTTTGCGCTGGTATTCGTACTTGCACTGTGTGTTACGGGTTTTGGAAGCACTGCAACGGCCCAACAGATCATATACGTCACTGAAAGTGGTGGAAACGACGGTTCATCCTGGAACGACTCTACAGATCTACAGGACGCCCTCGATCAGGCTACCGGAGACGACGTAATCGTTATTGCAGAGGGGGTGTACACGCCCGGCTCCAGCCGCGACGATCGGTTCGAAATTACCGGCGATCAAGACGGCCTCCAGATCTACGGCGGCTGGGACGGCACCGAGTCGTTTAGCGATGCCGACGATGTGATCGATCAACTCGATGACCGCGACCTGACCGAACACGTTACCGTCCTCTCGGGCGACATCGACGGAAGCGACGACACCAATGCCGATGGAGTTACCGAACACCCCGACGACATCAGTGGCGATAACAGCTATCATGTGCTTTTCTTCGACGGCACCGACACCGGACCGCTCACCGACGACACTGTGCTCGACGGGGTAACCGTTACCGCCGGACAGGCCGATGGCTCCGGAACTGACAGCGAAGGCGGCGGCCTCTACTGCGATGGATCCGGGAGCGGAAATAGTTGCAATCCGCGCCTTGCACACATCCACTTTGCAGGCAACACGGCCAACAATGGAGGTGCGGTCTATAGCAACGGTCAACTCGATGGCGAAAGCAGTCCGCTCATTGAATACGCCACGTTTCACGGCAATCAGGCCATGGAAAGCGGCGGAGCGATGTTCAACGATGGCGGCAGAGGAAGCACCTCGAATGCGGGCATAAGCAATCCAACGACCACGAACACTGTCTTTACAAACAACACAGCAAATATTGGAGGCGCCGTCTTGAACAGTGGAGAACTTGAAGGCGAAAGCAACCCACAGTTTATCAACACCGTCTTTGTAGACAACACCGCTGATCTCAACGGCGGTGCAATGGTCAACGCCGGTACCGACAATGGAACGAGCAGTCCTACGTTCATCAACGTCACGTTTACCCGCAACCAAGCAGGTAACATCGGCGGGGCTTTACGGAACATAGGAACCGATAATGGCACCAGTGAGCCAACCTTCGAAAACACTATTTTGTGGGGGAATACAGCGGAAAGCACATCCTTTACCAATGAGATGGATAATGCTGATGCGACCCCGCACCTTAGTTACACGCTCATTGAAGGCGGATGCGACGATCTATCCGAGGCATCGTGCGGCGATAACAATCTCGATGACGATCCGCGCTTTGTGGATGCGAACAATCCGGCGGGTGATGACGACACGTTTGGCACCGAAACCGACGGGTTGCGGCTCAGCATAGGATCTCCTGCTATTAACGCCGGAGATAACAACGCCTTGCCTGCCGACCTTGATACCGACTTGCTGGGCGATACCCGCATCCAAGACGGTACCGTAAGCCTCGGACCCTACGAAACGCCACTCTACAACGGACCGATCTTTTATGTGAATGCGTCGGCCAGTGGTCTCGGCGATGGCTCATCATTCGATGATGCCTTCCCCGATCTCGAAGAGGCCCTCGACCGCGCCACCGGCGATGATGTGATCGTCATTGCAGCCGATGTCTACACCCCAACGCGTGAGCTCGAATCGGGCGATCCGCGCTCGGCTGCGTTCGAGGTGACCGGCGATCAAGACGGCCTCCAGATCTACGGCGGCTGGGACGGTACCGAATCGTTCAGTGAAGTCGATGACGTACTCGATCAGCTCGATGACCGCGACCTGACCGAAAACGTCACCGTCCTCTCCGGCGATCTTGAAGGCACCGACGACACCAACGCCGACGGCGTCACCGAACACCCCGACGACATCAACGGCGACAACAGCTACAATGTCTTTGTTTTCAATGGAGGCGACGACATAAGCGACGATATCACCGCTAACATCACTACCACCACGATCCTTGATGGCGTCACGATTACCGGGGGAAATGCCGACAAGACTTTTGGAAATCCGGGGCTTGATGCCAATAAGAGAGGTGCTGGCATCTATTGCGATGGCAAGAACACAGACAATGAGTGTAGTCCACAAATTTCCCACATTACCCTGATGGGTAATCGTGCCATAGGCGACGTGTTATTCAACTTCGGAGCAGCACTTTACAATACTGGGCTTGACGGAGGAAAAAGCAGTCCGCACATCCTGCGCTCTACCTTCCAGAACAATATAGCAGATCAGGGGGGCGCCATTTTTAATCGCGCAGACCAGGAAGGGGAGAGTAGTCCCAAAATAGAAGATGTTCTGTTTATTGGAAACGAGGCTCAAAATGCTGGGGGAGCGATTTTTAATCGGAGTGACACGGATGGAGAAAGTAGTCCCGAAATCGTCAACACGGTTTTTGTTGATAATACGACCGACGCTGGAGGAGGAGCGATCTTGAACGCAGCATTAGATGGGGAAAGTGATCCACTTATTGTCAGCTCGTTGTTTGTGAACAATACGGCAGAACGCGGAGGGGCCATTGGTAGCCAGAGCTCCGGCGATGGCGTACTTACGCCAGACATTATCAACACGACGTTTGTAGGTAACAACGCCACCGAAGAAGGTGGGGCCATCTTTAACTTTGGAGGTGGAGATGAAACGATCAACTCACAGCTGGCAAACAGCATTCTGTGGGACAACTCAGCCGGCAACGACGGAGATGCCATTGTCAACTTAGACAATGTCACCACAACGCTCAGCCATACACTTATCGAGGGCGGCGTGAATGGCCCGGGCGTTGCCGGGGAGCCCAATGAGGATGAAGGCAACAACCTCGACGAAGACCCGCAGTTTGTGGATCTTGGCAATCCCGCTGGCGATGATGATACCTTCGGTACCGAAGACGACGGACTGCGTCTCCTCGTAAGTTCGCCAGCCGTCAATGCCGGCGATAACGATGCGCTTCCCGCAGACATCGACACCGACCTGCTGGGCGAAGATCGTGTTCAAGGCAGCACTGTAAGCTTGGGGCCGTATGAGCGTAGTTCATTTCCGTACGAGGGTCCTATCTTCTACGTCGATGCCGATGCCTCGGGCGGCGATGGCTCTTCGTTTGATGACGCCTTCAGCACCCTCCAAACCGCACTCGACATCGCAGAGGCCGACGATGCCATCGTCATGGCCGGCGGTACGTACACGCCCACGCGTCGCCTTGACTCGGACAATGAGCGCACCGCCACCTTCGAGATTACGGGTGACCAAGACGGACTCCAGATCTACGGCGGTTGGAGCGGCACCGAGTCGTTTGGCGAAATCAGCGACATCGAGAATGCGCTGGATACCCGCGACCTGGATGCAAACGAAACGGTGCTATCCGG
>CAZZCI010000096.1:0-4165 GCA_964653015.1 uncultured Rhodothermales bacterium | reverse complement strand
CAACGCCACGTTTACCAGCAACACAGCCACCGAAGAAGAAGGCGGCATTGTGTACAGCCGAGGCGAAAACGGCGGGACGAGCACACCAACCCTCATCAACACCATTCTGTGGGCGAACGATATCGCGAACGACGGTCCCGTACTGTTTAACAGCAGTGCCACGTCCACAGTGGAATTCAGCCTGATTCAAGACGGATGCGCAGCGCTTCTTCCCGAGGCGTCCTGTGGGGATGGCAACCTGAACGAAGATCCGCTTTTTGCGGATGCGGACAATCCCTCGGGCAATGACGGCACGTTTGGCACCTTCGACGACGGCCTGCGTCTTCTGGAAGACTCGCCCGCCGTAGACGCAGGGGATAACAGCCCGTTCGAGTCAGGCGGCCCACTGGAGACCGTCACCACCGACCTGGGAGGCGATGACCGCATCCAGGATATTACAGAGGACGGCAACGCCACCGTCAATATGGGGGCGTACGAAACGCCCGGCTTTGGACTGGTCTTGAGCCGAACCATCGACGGGGCAACCAGCGAGGACAACTCCGGCTGGCGGATCGTTGGCCTGCCGTACGCGCAGGCTGAGGCGGGCGACTTGCGCTTCACTCACAGCGAAGGGACCACCACGCCGCGCTTTAATCGCAACCTCCTTGCGCTTTGGGACGATGGCGCAGACAACCCCGACGATCCCGGTTCAGAGCCCACCGGCGATTACATCATCGGCGATAGCGATACGCAACTGGAGAGCGGGACCGGCTTCCTGCTTTTTCTTGAAGACGACAACGTAGCGCCCGTTGACGACATGGGCCTCACCGTATCGCTCGACGGCACGCCCACGAGCGGATTGCAAGAGGCCGATCCGGTGACGCGCAACGATCTTTCCGAGACGGCCCGCTGGCACCTGCTGGCCAATCCCCATCCCACCGACTACGAATTGGCTGCATTGCAAAGCAGCGGCAATGCCCTTACCAGCGAAGGCTTTCACCTGGATGCGCACATCTACAATGCTGAAAAGGAAGGCTGGACGCTGGTCGATACCGAACAAGATACGCTGGCCGCGTGGCAGGGCTTCTTCATCGAGCGCTCCGACATTGGCGACGGCGCCACCAGTGTCACGTTCGACCCCGACGGACGCACCGCGCCTAGCGCGCCCTTCATTGGTAGCATGGCCACCGGACCTGCTCCTACTGCTGATGTGAACCGTGGCACGCTCTGGCTCGAAGGCATCGTGGCTGATGCCGACGGCACGCCGGTGGTTGAAGATCAGGCGCTGGGCGTGCGCTTCCATGAGCACGCCACCGACGGCTGGGATCCCTACGACGCCTCCAAGCTGGCGCCGCTGAACAGCCCCTTTGTTTCGTTGCGGGCCATCGGAACCGGTCCGGAGGGCGACGACGTGCCCAAAGCCGTTGAAAGCCGCCCGTGGCCCCAAGACCCTTCGGATCCAGCAGCCGATATTACCAGCGTGCCGGTGGAGGTGGTATCCGATGACTTGCCCGATGACGGCACACTCACGATGCAGGTACGCGAATGGGATCTGCCCGACACCTGGGCTGCCGAGCTGGTCGATACACAGGGCACCGCGTCCGAATCCGACAACGAAGTCGTTCCGCTGGATCCGGGGATGAGCTATACCATCGATGTGAGCAGCCTCAACGACGACCCCGAGACCGAGCGGTTTTTGGTGCAGATAGCGCCGAATGAGACCGCGCTGCCGGTGGAATTGGCCGAGTTTGAGGCGACCCTGAATGGAGACGCGGCGGTGCTGCAGTGGCAAACCGCCTCGGAAACCAACAACGCCGAGTTTGAGGTGCAGCGCACGCACGATGTTGACGCGTCGTCTCCCGAAGGTGCGTCGTGGGAATCCATCACAAGCGTGGAAGGCGCAGGCACGACCGACGAGCCGCAATCCTACCGTTTCGAAGACACGCAGCTACCATACGAGGCCGACAGCCTAAGCTATCGCCTGCGCCAGATCGACACCGACGGCACCGAGTCGTTCAGTGAGGCGGTGACGATTGCACGGCAGGTGACCGAAGCGGAGTTGCTTCCCACCTATCCGAATCCGGTGCGGGGCCAGGCCACCGTGCGGTATGCCGTCCCCGACCGGCAGGAAGTGCGCATCGACCTGTACGATGTGCTGGGCCGCCGCGTGCAAACGGTGATCCACGGCGACGCGGAAGGGCGTACCGAAGAGACGCTCGACGTAAGCCGGCTGGCCAGTGGCACGTACTTCCTGCGGATGCGCACCGATGGCCACACCGAGACGCAGCGTCTCACCGTTGTGCGGTGACTGTGCGCACGCCGTTCCATTTCAACTCCCCACCGCCCATAAACCCACCGCCCACCGGAGCTCCCCCTGACCCAATGCCCAATTTTCGTCCCCGCGTGCTCTCCCCCAAAGCCGATGCTGCGCTGTTTGTCGTTGTTCTACTGCTGATGGGCGCTGCCTTCGTAGCGATATATCCGTCTCTGACCACGACCGACCCGTCTGATTCGTGGACAGCGGTGCAGGATACCGAGCCGACCTCCGACGCGCCAGAGCGTCCGCTTCGAGGAACGGGGGGCACCGACCTGCCTCAGGCTTTGCAGGGAAACATGCTTGATGGGATACCGGCTCCCTCATCACCGAGCGGTTCCCGATTTACCGTACCTGACCTGTCAACTTCACAAGGCAACCAGCACTCCAGGGGATCGGCTTCGCGGAGCAACACGCAGGCGCGCTCTTCATGGAATCCGGGGAGTGGCATCGCATCGTCGGGCGGGCCGTCGTGGAGCGGCGCTTCATCAAGCCGTGCACAGGGTTCGGCGTCTAGTGGTTCATCAGGCGGCGGATGGGCGCGCGAGCTTGCGGCCAGCAGCGGCGAGTTGCGTACGTTGGAGCGCCAGGTAGGCGCCATCCACCGGCAGGCCAGTCGACAGTTTGGACCGTCGCCCGAAGAGCACGCGGCGTCAGCACATGGACACGATGCGCTGGAAGGGGCGTTTGCTTCCGGGACAGAAGCCGAGCCCCAAAACGACCCTGTTAATCCACCGCTCCCGCCCGATCCTATTCCCGTGGACGGCGGACTCCCGATTCTCGCGCTCCTTGGCGTGGCCTACGCCGGGTGGCGGTTGTATGGGGTGTAAGTTGAACTGCACGGCGAGAATGTGCCTATTCCGCCCGGAGCGTAACGCGTCCGCCAGGGGCATGCGTCTGCACGACGGGGCCGCCACCTCGGAATCCTCCTGAAATATGATGCGGGGTCTGCGTCTCCCACGAGCGGGTGGACTTGTTCACCACGCTCTGGGCAGAGACACGCACCTCGCATGGATGCGCCAGGTGCATGGTGAAATCGGCGCCGGGGGCATGCACCTGGGTGGCAGCAGGTGGCAGGTGCAGGACACACCGCCCGCCGTGGACATGCCCGGTTACCGTTCCCGAGAGTGCATGCGCGTGTGTAGTGCTGCCGTGCGTATCAAGCGTGAGCGAACTGTCGATCTCCTCCAACTGCACCGATGCTGATGCAGCGCACACCTGCATTTCATCAGCTGTAATGTCTTGCAAAGCAACGGCATGCCCAGTGCTTTTTACTGACAACAGCGATCCGCGAAACTGCGACACCTTCACCGATCCACCGGCTGCTTGGATCGTGAGTCGTCCACTCACATCGCGAAGAGCGATGGCACTTCCGGCTCCATCGATGGTCAGTTGTCCGGCTATATCAGAAATGTTGACTGTGCCATCGGGCGCATGTACATCGGCCTGGGTCGAACGGGGCACCTGGATGCGCAGCGTAAGTGGCGGGCGCGGATGCCGTTGCCAGCGCCACCAGGCGGCCTCTGCGTGCTCCTGGTGTCTATCCGTTTGGAGGTGGACGGTGCCCTCCATGAGGCGTAAGGCCAGGTTCAAGCGGCGAAGCAGCGCCTCTACACGATCCGATGGGGCATTGCTCTCAACTGCGACGGTCACCTCGTCGGTGTCATCGCCCTGTATGATCACGTGAACGCCCGGCACATCCAACACAAGACGGTGGGGGCGGGGCGCCGAAAGCGTGTATGAGCGTAGATCATCAAGGGTGGGCATAGGGGGCAGGGCCAATCGTAGAACACGGAACGCAGTTGCAATATACATGCTGCTGGGCGGATCCTAAACCCTTCGATCTGCCATAAGGTTGTGACGACTGCGCTG
>CAZZCI010000095.1:6837-8507 GCA_964653015.1 uncultured Rhodothermales bacterium | reverse complement strand
CAGCTCCTTCGTTACCCTCTGCCAGCGCTACTTCGGCGAGGATAAGGTGCATCTCTTCTGCTTTAGCAATCGGGATGGCCGAATCTCGGGAGGTATACTTCGGATCCAGGAAATCGAGCCGGGGAAGCGGCTGCATTTCGCGGAGCGCACGCTCAACTAGGAAGGTCTGCGCCGAGTTCACGAGGTTCTGGGAGTCATACTCCAGCGCAAAAAGAAACTCATCGTCTGCATTCAGCACCGCATTCGCATAGCTGGCAGCACTCCCCTCATCGCCAAGGCCGCGGTATAACCGTGCGAGCGCTGCTTCAGCAGCTATTGTTATTTCGTCATCAGGACCCAGCAAGTTGATTGCCTCTTGCAAATCCTCTTCAGCGCGTTCGTAAAGGGCCTCAGACGGAAGCGGATCTCCATCTTCTTCGACCGGAACAGCCGAGAAGTTCTCTGCCTGCATCAGGAAGGCCATGCCCCGATAGTAGTGGATTTCTCCAAGATCGCCATCACTGGCATTAGGATCTTCGGGGAGGATGTCACTGAACACAAAATCAGCTAGGGCGCGCGTTTCCTGCAGGTTCCAGTAGCTACCAAAGGCTGCACCCGTGCTATTGATAACGGCTGTGGCAGGCGTAATGCGCTCAGGCGACTCCATTGCGGTACCGCCGAGTCCAGTGCCATGAATGGAATAGTCATCCGATGCAATCGACGTTGTAACGACCGTACTGCTTAAGGCCCGCGCAAACTGTGCCCGTACGCCAGGCACAAACACGCGCACCAGATCGTCGGCTTCCTCAAGATCATCGATCGTACTCTGCGGGTTCTCAACCGACGTAGGGTCGAGAAAGTCGCATCCGGAAAAGAAGATGCCTGCCAGTAAAAGCGCAAGCAGTGTGTATGCAGGCGATTGCTGCATGAAAGAAGGCGTATTCATAGTAGAGGGATCTAAAAGATTGGGGCAGATCGACCGTTCAGGAGAGCCAGCGGCGTTAAAACGTCACTTCAAGTGCCAGACGCACCTGGCGCGGCGGCGATATCGTTACGCTTTGCGCTCCACCTAGCTGAAGTCCGCCCCCCGATGTAAGGCCAGCGAGTTCTGGGTCAACAAGATCTTGCCGGGCAAAGGTGAACAGGTTACGCCCCGAAAGCGACACCTGTGCCGACGACAGATTGAACATATCGAGGTAATCGCTCGGCACCCGGTAGCTTACCGAAATCTCACGGATTTTCAGGTAGTCGCCGTTTTGCAGCAGCGACACGCCATCATCCTCGGTGCTGAAGAGCCCGACTTCATTGCCATCGGCATCGAACTGTGTTGAACGCTCTGCGCGCAACAATCCGTTGAACTGCGCCCAGTGGCTGCCCCAATCGAACACTTCCGCGCCGGTGGCCCAATCGGCCAGGGCAAACACGCTGATGTTGTCGAAGAGCGTAAGGCGCGAGGTAAACGATCCGGTATGATCGGGATACGGCGTGGTGCCTGTGAATTGGTCTTCAGACGAATCAAACAGCCCATCGCCCGTGCTATCGAAAGGTGTAGCAGCACGCCACGCGCCAATAGGTCGCCCCTCGGCAATCCGCTGCTGTGCGCTTACGGTTGTGCTGAGGTTGAAGTCAGGCACCCCGCCCATATCCGTGACTTCGTTGGTCACGTAACCGTAGGCAGCACCAAGCGACCA
>CAZZCI010000095.1:3233-6737 GCA_964653015.1 uncultured Rhodothermales bacterium | reverse complement strand
GTCGGAAACTTGCCTGTTTCGCCATAAGCGATCCGCAGTTTCAAATTATTAGCAACGTTGTCCAGGCGACCCGCCCAGAAGTCCTCATCGGAGATCGTGTAGGCGACCCCCAAGCTCGGGTAGGCCTGGAAACCAATATCTTGGCCAAAGGCGCTATTGCCATCCAAACGGAGTCCGGCATTGATGAAGACCCGATCGTAAAGACCGATTTGTTCACGGGCAAAAAGCCCCCCGTTGAACACTTCGCTACGCGTCTCATCCGCAACAACACTTCCGGCTTCCCCAAAATTTTCGGATCCCGGAATAAGGGTTTCTCCGTCTCCAATAAATGTGGTCGTTTCCTCACGGAAGCCTTGCGCTCCAAACGTGAGATCGGAGGTAATCCACCCTTCTCGCGGATAGCTAATGGTTCCCCGATATTCCAACGTAACCGACTTAAAGTCGCGATCGAAACGAACCAGGTCGCCGTTATCAAGCCCCGTCAGCGGGTCGGCATCTGCAGGGTTACGAGCCCGCTGCTGGTTGGTCCGGCTATCGATACCGCCGGTAACCTGCGAACTGAAGAGCTCCGACGGCTCATAGGTAGCGGTAGCGGATATGGTAAACCGATCTACCCCCTCTTGAATCCGCGGCAGCAAGAACATATCGAGCGCCTCATCGAGCGAGCCGGTTCCTGTGAAGAACAGCGCATCGCCCACTTCAAAGGCGGTGAGCGGATCGGCAATGGCGGTGCCGCTGCTGAGCCGGGAGAAGTTTGAACGCGTGTACGCGCCACTGAATCCAACACTGAGCGTTTCGCTGGCATCAGCTTGCACATTGCCGCGCAAGGCATACACGGTGTTGGCGTTGTTCGGCTGAATACCGCCATTGTGCTGCGTGCGCCCGCTCACGTTGTAGGTAAGCGATTCATCGCCGCCAGACACGCCCACGTAGTAGCTTTGCGAGTGGGCTGTACGTAGGATTTCATCTTCGATGAAGCTACTGCGTCCAAAGTCCGGACTGTTTTCATCTTCGACGCGGTTCGCAAAAGAAAACCCGGTGTCGAGCAGGAAATCCGTGACCGGAATGTCGACGCCCTGCTCGGTGCGGAAGGTGACCCGCGTATCCCCATCTTGGCCTTGACGCGTAAAGATCTGGATCACGCCGTTCGCGGCATCGGACCCGTAGAGCGTACTTGCCGCTCCGCCTTTGGTGATCTCAACACGTTCAATGTCGTTGGTGAGCAGTTCAGAAAGCGCCGAGGTCGATTCGCCACCGAAGCTCAAGCTGGTGTCTGAACTGTTGTCTACCCGCACGCCGTCGATGTAAATGACAGGCGTTTGACTGGAGAACACACTGGTGATGCCTCGGAAGTTAATGAGCGCTCCTTGGCCCGGCTGCGCCGACTGCGCCCGAATCGAAGATCCAGGGACTCGGCCTTGCAGCAGTTCATCGATGGACCCAACGGGCGCATTTTCGATATCACTCGCCGAAATCACGCCCACGTCTGCAGACAACGTGCGGCGCTCAACGCTTTGGCCCAGTCCGGTGACCACGACCTCGTCGAGCTGCACAAGGTCTTCCTGCAACGTAATCGTCCGTTCAATTTCTTCGCCGGGCTCAAGCGTTACGGTGATCGTTTCAGTACGAAACCCGACAAACTGTGCGGTTACATCGTGCGTGCCTGCTGGTATTCCACTCAATCGGAATCGGCCTTCCATGTCTGTAGCATCACCGATTTGCAGGTCGGCAATAACTACGTTTACACCCGGCAGCGGCTCTCCATCTTCGGAAACCACCTGACCACTGATTGTGGCCTCTTGGGCGTTGACGTCAGCAGCGCTGACGACCATGAATAGCGCGAATAATCCGATATACCAATAGGTCTTCATACGTTCATAAGCAGGCTATACGAAAGAAGAAGCAACACGCAGACAAACGGTGGGTGGGTCTTTGCGCTGCAGGCTATTTTAGATAGCTTGCTTATAACAGTGTGGTAACACGGGTGTCATATGCAAATATAAAATTGAACTTCAATCATCAGGAAGCGCTTACATATTACTTCTTAGCAGATTGTTCACATAAATATGCAAAATGGATGTCCTGTATCTTGACATCTCACCCTTTCTTTCACGACGGTTATGCCCCCGACTCACCCTGAAAAGATCTTATGGAGACGGCGATGCATGCCCCTCTTTGTCGGAGGCCTCCTCCTCAGCAACCTCACTAAGCGCACGCAGCCCGGTACCGTACCACATCAGACAGAGAGCCCCTGCTCCGGTGTAGAAAACAAGCTGCGCGGCATGGGTCAGCACCGCATACGAGGCGGCAGGCGCTTCAGGCATCTGGTAGAGATACACCAATGCGAGGATAGTAATGTAGTGAAACGAGCCGAGTCCGCCCGGGGCCGGTACCAGCAGCCCGAGCGCTCCAATGGCCATCAGAGCCCATGCGTCGCCCAACCCAATGGCATACGGATCAGCCAGGCCAAGCATCAGAAATGGAATGTATGCCATAAGCAGGTAGCCGCCCCACATTCCAATGGTGCTTATGACCAAATACCAGGGATGCGGTGACGAGCGCACTGTGTCGATTCCATCCCAGAAGTGAAGCAACGCGGGACGTATCCAGAGCCGATAGAGTGCACGTGTTCGCCAGGCTACACGCGGAAACAGCCAGGCGGCCGTCATGCCGACAAGTGCTATCACCGCCAGCCCCACGCTGCCCCAAAAGGCAAGATCGTCGAACCAGTGTGGAAGTTGAAGGGGCGCCTCTTCCAGAAAGTACGGCAGCCGATCGCGTACGTACCACAAACCCGTTATCAGTGCGATCCCCAGCACAAGTGTGTCGAGCACGCGCTCTACGACGACGGTGCCAAAGACGCTGCTAAACCGCAGGTCATACTGCAAGGCAAGATGGCCTGTACGTGCAAACTCGCCAGCACGTGGGGCCACATAATTCGCCATGTACCCAATCATGGTGGAGGCGAAAGCCGTCATGAACCGAATAGGAGGCGGCCCCTGTTCGGGCTCTCGATATGCACGATCGGGAAGCGTACGCAGAAGTACCTGCCAACGCCACACGCGCATCACGTTGCTGACAATAACGAGTACGACAAGCGGAATCAACCAGCTGTACTGGGCTGTCCGAAAGGCGTCAATGAGCGCCTCCACTTCTATCCCACGAAACGCCAAGTACAACAACGCACCGGCCAGAACGATGCTGCCTCCGTTAAAGAGCCATGTTCGGATGCGCTTCGACGAGATGGACAAGGTGTTGGGTGGGGTGTATGAGAAGGAGGAACGTGCTGTGACGCCTCCACAGCCTGTTCGGCGCTCAGCAGGCGCTGCGCGATCGAGCGGCCCTGTTCATTGCAAAGAGGATTTTTCGACTCAGCGTCTCCACGCCTCATCCATCACGCAGATCCACCACTTCGACTCCCTCGGGCGGTTCAAACGTAAACACCCCCTCGTCGAACGACGGGTCGAACGTCATATCGCTCAATTGAATGCGCACGTGCGTCCC
>CAZZCI010000095.1:0-3133 GCA_964653015.1 uncultured Rhodothermales bacterium | reverse complement strand
AAACAGGTAGAGACGCTCTTTCTCAACGGCGCGCCGTGCCTCTATGCATGCGTTCCGTGCGGGTTCACCCCACAAGCGGCCTTCACACAACCAACGCACACCTCCCCTTCGGTATTGTGGGGCGGCACTTCCATGGGTCGCACAGGTACGACACACACGTTTTCTTTTGCATCGACCTGTTCCTGCTATGGTTAACATTCTTGCGACCTACGAGGGCGACCTGCATTGTTCTGCGGTACATGCGCCCTCCAAAACGACGCTCACCACCGATGCACCCGTAGACAACCATGGACGCGGGGCGTCCTTCTCGCCAACCGATCTAATCGCAACCGGATTGGGTACGTGTGTTGCTACGATCATGGGCATCGCCGCCCAGAAGATCGACGCAGATCTAAGCGATATGGAGATTGACATAACGAAGGAAATGGCGAGCAACCCGCGTCGTATTGCCCGCATCCAAGTCGATGTATATCTGCCCCGCTCGTACGACGCCGATACGCTAAACCGCCTCAAACGAGCGGCATACGGCTGTCCGGTGCAAGAAAGCCTACATCCGGATATCGACATTGACCTGTCGATCCATCCCGTATCTTGACGGTGCTACGGGTCATCCCTTAATCTCGGTGTTCAGGTCAATTTCATTCAGCACCATCTGAACATCAAAGCATTCCTGAAACGACCCTTCATAGACCTCGGCTTTCCCCTTGGTATGAACCGTCCACGCCAGTTTTTCGGCGTGGCTCGTAGAGCAGCCGGTAGCTTTGACAAGCTGAACAATGACCTCTTCGAAGGTGTGTACGTCGTCGTTGTAGAGGATAACGTACCACGGTGTGTCGGTATCCGTGTCTTCCTCTTCAACCTCTAGCACCTCTACGTCGGGGTCAGCCGCTTCAGGACTCATTGCACGGGGCGGCACAAGCAGTCTGCTATTCATGACATATCGGGCGGATAGATCCATCGACTATGCGTGACAGGATGAAGGCATTGGCGATGCTCACAAACGGTTAGGCAGCGGCTTCGGTTGCTTGTTCGTCGATTGCGATGGTATAGTTTTCCATAACCGGATTCGCCAACAACTTATCACACGCAGATTCAGCAATAGCGTGTGCAGCGTCAGGCGTATCGGCATCAATCGTAAGCTCAATGCGTTTTCCAACACGCACCTCCCCGATTTCGGTATGTCCCAGGTTATGCAGCGCCTGATGCACCGTTTTACCCTCAGGGTCTAGGATAGAGGGGCGAAGCGTAATGGAAATGATGGCTTTGTACGACATACCGGTTGCGTGATTCAAAGAGTGATACGAGACGTTCAACGTACGTGCGCTATGGAGCGCCGTTCAGTCAGGCGAGCCGTCTTGATTGGAGGGCGACGTGGTTTCATTCGTGGCCTCTGGCAACGGAGTGCACAGTGCTTTTCCAAGACGGTATCCTGCTTGTCCAATACCATACAACACGTAAAGCGTAAGCACAAGCAGGAGCCCTTGCTCATGCAAAACGACAACCGCTAGGCCTCCCACCAAATAAGCCAGCACCTTCTGGGGGCGAGTCCGGATGTACTGTACGGTAGGACGCGGAAGCGCGTCGAAGTCGATACTGGATACCATAAGCATCGACAGGACAACCACGACGGGTACGAGCACCTCCAGTTGGGTCAGTAGAGCCCCCCATGATGCATTCTCGGCTGTCAGGATCAGGGCAACGATAGCTACGGCTTGCACAGGGATGGGCAGCCCTTCGAAGTAATCTTTCTTTTCGCCATCGAAGTTCATGTTGTACCGTGCCAGGCGGACGGCCCCGCACAGCACAGGAAGCGCAGCCACGAGCAACCCAAGCATTCCAAAGTCATGGAGCACGTACACATACACCAAGAACGAGGGTGCCAGCCCAAAAGAGACCACATCGCTTAGCGAGTCGAGCTCCACGCCAAATGGACTCACCGCGTTGGTGATACGAGCCATCATGCCATCGAGCAAATCAAAAAAGCCCGCGAGCACGATAAACCAGCAGGCCATCACAAAGCTGTCTTCCCACACCTGTGTAATCGCCAGGAAGCCGCAGAACAGGTTCAGCAGCGTAAAGAAGGAAGGCAGGGCGACCCGAGGGGGCGGCCGCTCGCTGCGCGTTTCGCGTCGGGCCTCGCGGTACGCCTTGAACCGGCGTCGTAGGTCACGCCGAGCTTGATTTGCCGGGTGGGCTGGAGACAACAACGGAGATGCCGCAGAGGGAGGGACGTCCATGCCTCAAGGAAGTTAAGAAGCGGTTAGTCGGTGGAGGAAGCCTGAGATGAACCCTCAGCGCTAGTCGCAGTCCCCATATCGGCAGGAACCTCGCCAAGAATAGTTTCGCCGGCAGTCACGCGGTCTTCTAGCTCAACCGACCACGTGAACGAGGCCGGCACGATGATGTCCATACGTGAACCAAACTTTACGATGCCATAGCGCTGGCCCGCCTCAACAGTCTGGTTTTCGTCTAGCTGAAACGAAATACGCCGTGCTACAGCGCCGGCAATCTGTTTGAATACAATGGGCATGCCCGACGTGTGATGCATGCCTACCTCAGAGCGCTCGTTTTTTTCACTCGCTTTCGGGTGCCAGGCAACCAAGTACTCGCCCGGAATGTAACGCGTCCAGGCAATAGTACCGGTGGCAGGTACTCGGTTTACGTGTACGTTGAGTGGCGACAAAAAGATAGACAGTCGCTGCGCCGGTCCGTCGATAAAGTCTGTAGTCGTCTCTTCTACAATTTCAACGACTTTGCCATCTGCGGGAGCGACCAGGGCCGGTCCATTTCGAGCCTCTGGTGGTGCCTCGCGGTCGGGATCGCGGAAGAACCAGACGGTAAATCCCCAGGCTAACGCCGCAAGCAAGCTCAGCCCTACGGCCCATCCCCCTCCTGCCCATAGGCCAAATCCAACAAGAACAAAAGCAAGTGCAGTAGCTCCACCAATAAGTGGATACCCTTCAGGGGCAAGTTTCACAATCAATCGAATGGTTGGTTAACAGATGAGTGGACTCATTTAGGCAATCTAATGGGTCACTCGTGATTTGGTTGGGGTGGTTATACCATTAGCTGACAACATGCTCATGAGCCTGCAGGCGCAGCGCGTTGAATTACGGCGATATGAGTATGCCCG
>CAZZCI010000094.1:0-8600 GCA_964653015.1 uncultured Rhodothermales bacterium | reverse complement strand
CAGGTGGCTTCCCCGAAACTTAGATTTCCCAAGAGGAACAAACCCCCGTAGTTACTCTTTTTGAGATACGCTAACGCACGGTCCGGTAGTTCAGTTGGTTAGAATGCTGCCCTGTCACGGCAGAGGTCGCGGGTTCGAGTCCCGTCCGGACCGCCTCCCTCCCCTGAGTTGTGTGCTTCACGGCTCAGGGGTTTTGTATGGAGACTCACTGTGTTGCCCGGCTGCCGCACCTGCTCATGTCGCTTCGCCCCGCGCCTCTCTCTGTGCGCACTGACTCGCGCACGTACCCGATTCGTTTTGTTGCGCTTGCGACGGTTCCTACCGAACTGCGCCGCCTCAACCTCAATGGCCCCGACGTCATCATTGTGACGGATGAAAACGTGGCTGCCCACTATCGCTCTCCCCTGCTGCACGCGTTTGAATCAGACGGATGGACGCCCCACCTGATGGTCGTTCCCCCGGGTGAATCCAGCAAGTCGCTCGGTCAACTCAAGCAGATGTACGACACACTGCTTCCGCAGGGGATAGAACGCAGTACGCCTGTCTGCACGGTCGGCGGAGGCGTTGTGGGCGATCTGGGCGGATTCGCCGCCGCCACGCTCTTGCGCGGGGTTCCGCTCGTGCATGTACCCACCTCGCTACTGGCCCAGGTTGATAGCTCCATTGGCGGAAAAACCGGCATCAACCACGACGTAGGCAAGAACCTGATTGGCAGCTTCTACCAGCCGCACGCTGTATTGGTCGATCCCGAAACCTTACTCACCCTCCCTGCCAAGGAGTGGATTAACGGCATGGCCGAGGCGGTAAAGCATGCTCTCATTGCCGATGTGGAGCTCATCGATTATCTGGAAGCGCATCTTGTCGATATTCTGGGGCACCACAATCTAGAAGCCACCGTTCCCGCGATTCGCAATGCCATGCAGGTTAAGGTGGACATCGTGGCGCAGGATGAGCGAGAGGCCGGGCAACGGGCCTGGCTCAACTTCGGACATACGTTTGCACACGCCATTGAGCATGTAGCCGGATACGGTGCTATTGCCCACGGACAGGCGGTGGCCATCGGCATGCGTGCAGCCCTCTACCTTTCGCATCAACGCTTTCCCGACGCCATCGACCGCGATCGTCTCGATGCGCTCATTACGCGGTTGCCGCGTCCCGACGTTTCGCATCTCCGCTTCGACCTGCTTCACCAGGCCATGCAACACGACAAAAAGACGCAAGACGGAACCCTCCGCTTTGTGCTGCTGCGCGCCCCCGGCGATCCGTTTGTTGCAGACGACTGCACCCCCGGCGCATTACGACACGCCTGGCAGTTTGCCTGCTCATCATGAATCCAAATAGCCCTCACGCCGTGTACGGTATGTCCCTTGCTCCGCACTTTGCTGTGGTCCTGCCGTGAACACGCCTGCTTCTTCATCGTGGCTGCGCACCGTTGCTACCTGGATGCTAGCCATTCTTTTGCTGGTAGTGGTTGCTTTCTTTGGCCTTACCCGTACCGAAGTGGGGCGCGACGGGCTGCGTGCGCAAATTGAAAACCAGTTCAACAATCAGTTCGAAGGCACGCTGCACATCGATCGCCTCGATGGCAACTTCATTCATGCCCTGTTTGCCACCAACGTACAGGTGCGAAGTCCACAGGGGCAGGTGGTTGTGCAAGCAGACTCGATGGTGCTGCGGCCCTCGTGGCGCTCGCTCCTCAACCGTACGATCGATTTGCACACCGCCGAGGCCCACGGCGTGCAGATGGTCGCTCAGCGCACCGGCGACGGCTGGCCCCTTGCCCACGCCTTTCGCACGGGGGCTCCTGACCCTGAAGCCGAGCCCGATCGCACTCCGTCTGACACGGTGCGTGTGGCCCGAGACCCCACGCTTCAGGTATCGCTCCCCCGTATCCGTCTTGTGGATACGCATGTGGTAACGCATCACGATGGGCCCGCCCCAGACGCTATTGCCAATGGGTGGATCACCGATGTGCTCAACACCACCGTGGATATTCCCGAAGCCGATTTATTGCTGGAGTGGGATCGAGGCGGCCCACGTGCAGCGTTCGACATCCATCGCCTCCATCAGCCCGATACCGACCTGACCGTGCAGCATGTGCACGGCCACCTTGCGCAGACCGATGTGGGATGGCATCTGCATGACCTCTCGGTAGCAACCGATGCCACGCGTCTGTCTCTGACCGGACAGTGGGATGGCACGCGCACGGAGCAGGCGGCCCTGGCGCTACAGGCCACTGCCGAGCCGTTTGACTTTGGTGAATGGGAGGCGTTTTTTCCGCGCATCACCCACACCGATGCGGTTACGCTTGACCTGAACGTGAGCGGACCGCTTGATGCGCTCGACCTGCATACGCTGCAGATCAATCAGCAAGAGACCACCTTCCGAGCGACAGGCGCGCTGTACGACCTGGCGCACACCCCCACCCTGGAAGCGACCGTCGATCTGCAGAACCTCACCGCTGCGGTTGCCTCCGCCTGGTCAGATGCACCGCTTCCTGCCGCGCTCAACGCCGCATTGCCGCTATCGGGCACCGCTACGCTAAACGGATCCGGACAAATTAGCAATCGCGCGGTAACCCAGGCTGTTGGATCGGTAGACCTCGATGTGGATGCCGATGTGGGCGGGCTGCAAACAACCGCTGACCTCACCTGGGCCCATGATGCTCCACTCGAATACGAGGCGCGCGTACGTCCCAACGCACTATCGCTTCACGAATTGGTGCCCGATGTGCCGGGGCCCACACTTATTACAGGCCTCATTGACATCAACGGCACCGGGCTTTCGTACGACACCGCTACAGCGCAGGCCGATGTGGCGCTCATCAACTCGCTGTTGGCAGGGGGCGAAGTGACTCGAACACACACCTCACTGGCTCTAGACCAAGGCACGCTTCGGGGGAACGCAGCGCTCACGCAACGCCCCGATCACACGCTTGAAGCCGACTGGACGCTGCACCCGTCTACCGCCGATGGCTCGCGCACGCTGCAAGCCCACCTCCACACCACGGATTTCGATGTAAGCCCGTGGGGCGGGCCATGGCAGGCCACAGCCTTATCCACAGAACTATCGTTGCACGCCACCACCACGGCCACCACCATTGAGTCGGCCACCCTAACGGCAGACATCGACCCGTCTACCCTCACGCCGGCCTCCTCTGACGTCGTTCCCGATCCCGAACCGCGCTCGGTGCCGGGCCACACCATCACCGCCACGCTCACCGATGCCAACGCGTTGGGGCCGCCCAACATGCCGCGCCTGATCATTGGTGGCGATGTGATCCACCTGGCCGCCGGCGGCTCCGGATGGAATCAGCCAAGTGTTGCCTTGCTCGACGACTGGGCGCAGGCCTTGACCGAAACCATTGCGTATGAGCATGAAGCCACCGGCTCCATGGAAACCGACACCAGCACCACATCCGCTGAGCCGCCTACCTGGTCGTCGCTGGGGCGCCCCGACTCGCCATTTACCTTGTGGACCGAAGCCACTCTGCTCCGCTCCGAGGTGTTGCATGCCTGGGTGCCCACTGTGCCAGAAACAGCGGACGACGCCACTGCACGGGCGGATGTGTATGCCGATGCCGACTCGGTGCATGCCCATCTGCACCTGCGCACCAACACCCTTGAACGCGGAGCCCTGTCCGCTGATACGCTTAACGTGCGCGCAGGCATTGGCGCCGATGCGCACGGTTCGCTCCCCGAACGCCTACGCCTGACCACAGAAACCACTGCGCATCGGTTGCAAACCCCCGCGGCTACGCTGTTCGAACCAACCGTCAACCTGCAGTATGCCGCTCGCATGGGCACGCTCGCCCTTACAACCGGACAGCGCGGGCAAACCGGTCCCATTCGTGTCGAAGCCGACCTGCGTGCCTTCGACGACCGCAACGAAATCATCATGCATCACGTGGAGGCCCGTGCGGGCGAACATACGTGGCGCACCGCTGCCTCTAGCCGGTGGTCGGTCTACGCCGACCGCATCGAAGGCACTCCGCTGCGTCTGACCAGTGAGGCCCCCCTTGCCGAAAACGGCCCTGCGCAATCCATTGTCCTCGCAGGCGCCTTCTCGGATGCCGATGACGACACCTTGCAGCTTCAGTTTGACAACGTGCAACTGCTTCCCCTTTCGCAGTTGGCCGGATGGAACCAGCCGCTGGGGGGCCTTATCAATGGCGATATTGACATTGAAGGCTCCTGGCAAACGCCCGTCACCACGGGCAGCCTCAACATTACCGAGTGGTCGTTCGATCGCCGCCTGCTGGGCGACCTTGCCGTCTCTGCCGATTATACCGCCGGAGCCCCTGACCTCAACCTGGACCTTTCGCTGGTGCCCACGCCTGACGTAGACGCGCCCCGCGAAGCTGCCGAGGCGCTCGTACCCGATGGTATCCAACAGGTGGTGTCTAACACGCTCGATCTCACCGGGCGGCTTCGCGTTGCTTCCGAAACCACCGAATGGGAGGACGACGAATGGCTCGATCTTAATCTGGATGTAGAACGCGCTGATCTCTTCTTCTTCGATTTCGTGTTTGGCGATGTACTCGAAAATATTGAAGGCTACACGGCCGGCACATCGGCGATTACAGGACGCTGGGGCCACCCCGTCTTCGATGCCGACATGGAAGTAGATGGGCGCTTCACCATCCCGCGCTTTAACCTTGACTATGCCATTGCAGGGCCTATTGCCGTTGATGAGGAAGGCATTCATCTCAACAACGCCCGCCTGGATGATGGCGACGAAGGGGAAGCGAGTATTGCAGGAAGCGTGCTCTTTAACGACTATCAGTTCTTTTCTTTCGATCTGGAAAGTGAGGTCAACGAACTGACCATCATGGATGTGCAGCGCGCTCGCGATCTTCCCTTCTACGGATTTATTCGCGCGTCGGGCCCGCTTTCCCTTACGGGGCCGCTATCGAACACCACCCTTCGCTCGAACGATGCCCGCACCACATCCGATAGTGAAGTCTTCATCCCCATCACTGAGGCCGATGGGGCCGATACCAGCGGCTTCTTGATCTATGCCGACTCCACCAGCCAACTCCTGGATTGGCAGCAGCTTACACGACGCGCTAACATCTTTGCCGACCGTCCTGAAGGAGAGGCCTCCTTCCTCGATGGGATGGAAATTGACTTGAACATTGGTGTCACCCAGGGCGGGCGTCTGCACATCGTGTTCGATGCGCTCGTGGGAGATGTGATTACGACCGAAAGCACTGGGCGCGTTCAGCTGCAACGCGAAGACGGCATATTCTCGCTCTTTGGTAGTCTTGATGTCATTGGAGGCGACTATCTCTTTACAGCCGGTGAAGTGTTCGTGCGACGGTTCAACATCAACCGGGGAACGCTCTTTTGGGATGGCGACCCTATCAACGCAGAGCTTGACATCGAGGCAGACTACCGCACGCGGGCCTCTCCAGCCGGACTGCCGGGCTTTGATGAACGAAGTGCGCGCATCCCCGTTATCATTGATCTGGACATTACGGGCCGTGTTGAAACCCCCGAAGTGGCGCTTGGCCTCTCGCTCGATCGCGATCAGCGCGATCAACGCGTTGGCACCGACACGTTCGATGCGCTGCTGAACCAAGAAGACCTGATGACCGAGTTCGCAACCAGCGTGCTCCTCACCAATACCTTTTTGCTGACCACCGAAAACATTGCTGGCACCGGTTCGCGGTCGGGCGAAGGCGGGCGCCTAACAGATACGGGCGGCCAACTGGCGTTCAATAGCGTGTCTCAGCTTGTATCCAGCCAGCTCAATCGATACTTGAGTGAGGCCCTCCCGAACGTAGATATTAACGTGGGCGTTCAAGGCGAAACGACCGACGACTTAGACATTATCTACGGGGTTGCGCTACGCCTGATGGACGAACGTCTCATTATCCGAGGCGAAGGGGTGTACACCGGTAACGACGGGGTACGTGCCCAACAGTCAGGACCCCAAGGAGAGTTTGCGGTAGAAGTGCGCTTGAGCAATCAGGTGTCTATGGAGGTCTTTTACCGCCGTACTGGCGATGACCTCACGCGGGGGCAAACCCTTACCAGCACAACGGGCGTAGGGCTATCGTACCAAACCCAGTTTGATACATGGGGCACGCTTTGGCGCCGCGTTATTGACGGCTCCAATGGCGATGCCGATGAGGAAGAGACCAACGATGAACCTCCGCCTACACTCGATCCTCCTGTTACCGAAACCGATACATCCATTGACACTCAGCCGCCCCGCCGATAAATCGGGATGCTCCCGAAACGGCGTGGCGTACTACCATGTGCTGCATCTGCAGCGTTCTGTTTTTTATCTAAGACAATCCACACCTTGAATACCTCAGTTTCGCCCTCTCCGATGCGTCAGGCTATCCTTTCGTTTCTGGAAGAGCACCCCAACACCGCCTTTCGCGATCATGAAATTGCACAGGCGCTTGACCTCGACGATAATCAGCGTTTCCTTCAGTTTGGCCGTACCCTCGAACGCCTCGCAGAGGCCGGTCTCATTCAGCAAAAAGGCGAGAAGTTCGCCCACAAATCCATTAAGCGAGGGGTGATTGGTACGCTTAGTGCCCACCCTAAAGGCTTTGGATTTGTGCAGGCTCGCGATGACGATGAAGAGTTCTTTATTCGCGAGTCGAACATGGGCACTGCATTGCATGGCGATGTTGTGCGCGTGGCTGTTGCGGCCCAGTCCAAACCCGACAAAAAGCGCGAGTGCGAAGTGCTAGAAGTGGTCGACCGCCGCCGCACGCAAATTGTCGGTACGTTCCAGTACCGAGGCTCCCATGCACTCGTCCAACCCGATGACCAGCGCATCCTGCAAGACGTGTTTGTACCTAAGGATGCGTTCAATGGGGCGCGCAACGGCCAAAAAGTGGTCGTCTCCGTTGATCGTTTTACCGACCGACGGGGTTCGCCTGAAGGACGCATTCTAAGCGTGCTCGGCGATGCCGATGACCCAGACGTACAAGTGCTCTCGCTCGCAAAGAGCATGGATGTGCGCACCGACTTTCCGGAACCGGTGCAGGAAGAAGCGGCGGCCATTTCCACCTCCATCCCCGCGTCCGAGATCGAGCAGCGGCGTGACTTGCGTGAGGAGTACATCTTTACCATTGATCCGGACGATGCGAAGGACTTCGACGATGCGTTGCACATCAAAAAGAAAAATGGCAATTGGGAAGTGGGCGTCCACATTGCCGATGTGAGTCACTTCGTAAAGCCGGATACCGCCATAGATGCTGAAGCGCAAGAGCGGGCCACCAGTGTGTATCTGGTCGACCGCACCGTGCCCATGCTGCCCGAAAAGCTGTCGAACCAGGTGTGCTCGCTGCGACCCCATGAAGACACCCTTGCGTTTTCGTGTATTATGGAAATCACCAGTCAGGGCGAAGTCGTCGATTATGAGTTCTGCGAAACGGTGATTCACTCGAAGCGTCGCCTTACGTACGAGCAGGCGCAGCACTTTATCAGCGGCAACGATCCTGATGATAATGCTGCCCTCCCCGTAAAACAGGCCCACTCCCTGTCGAGCACGCTTACGCGCAATCGTATGCAAGGCGGCGGGATCGACTTTGGCTCCGACGAGGTGAAGGTTATCCTCGATGACGATGGCCACCCGGTGGATATTGTGGTCAAGGATCGTCTTGCAGCAAACCGGCTCATTGAGGAGTTCATGCTGCTTGCCAACCAGACCGCTGCGTCCCATATCGGCGATGCGAAGGATCCGAGACCGTTTGTCTACCGTGTGCACGAGGAGCCCGACGGCGAACGCATTCAAAAACTGGCCGAGTATGTTAAAGTCTTTGGACACTCGTTGCCCCTTACCGATGGGAATGTGACGCCTAATGATCTAGGCAACTTGATTGAAACGATCAAAGGGAAACCCGAAGAGGTCGTCATCACGCGGGCCGCGCTGCGGGCCATGTCGAAGGCTGTGTACGATACCAAAAATAACGGACATTTTGGGCTCAACTTCGACTTCTATACCCACTTTACCAGTCCGATTCGGCGGTATCCTGACCTCATTGTGCATCGCTTACTCAAGCATTATCTTAGCGGAGGCACCACCGCCGATCAAGAGCAGCTCAAAGCGCATTGTGAGCACTGCTCTGAAAAAGAGCGCGACGCCGAGGAGGCAGAGCGCGAGTCTGTGAAGCTGAAGCAGGTAGAGTATGCCCAGGCGCATATTGGGGAGACCTTTAAAGGCGTTGTGAGTGGCGTTACGAAGTTTGGGGTGTTTGTGGAGCTGAGCGATCTGCTCGTTGAAGGACTTGCACACGTTCGCGACATGGACGATGATTACTACGTGTATGACGAGGAGACGTACACCATGCGAGGACGCGAAAAAGGGGCAACGTATCGACCCGGCGACACGGTGACCGTGCGTATTGTAAGTGCCAATGTCGATAAGCGCGAAATCGACCTGTGGATTGTAAGTAGCTAAGAACGCACTGTTTATCGATTAGGTAAAGCCCTTGCAGGCTGTGCATGATACGTGCAGCACGCAAGGGCTTTTTTGATGCAGTACTCTGCCACACCTGAGTCTTAGGGGACGGAGACCATCCGAAACTCTGTATCCCAGCCCCCTCCCAAAAAACCTGTCATGGTGAGCACGCG
>CAZZCI010000093.1:6907-8633 GCA_964653015.1 uncultured Rhodothermales bacterium | reverse complement strand
CGCTTGCCGACCTGCAGCACAAACGGCAGATCGTTCTGCATATCTACCGAGTGGCGCCAATTGTCCACCGTTTCGTCGTCGATGGTCACAGCGCCCTGTTTAATCAAACGGCGCGCTTCGCTGTTTGACTCGGTGAGTCCGGCATTAGTCATTAGGTTCAGCAGGCCCATTTCGCCGTTGGCCGACTCCGCCGTAAAGACGGGAATGTCGTCGGGGGTGTCGCCCTGCACCACGGTTTTCTCGAAGTGATCGCGGGCCGCCTCGGCAGCCTCTTTGTCGTGGTACATGCGCACGATGGTGTACGCAAGGTCGTGCTTGGCATCACGCGGATTTTCTTCAGCGTGGGCCTTCACGTTCGGCAAGTCATCGAGCGGCGTATCCGTAACGAGCTCGGTGTAGCGGTAGATCAACTCATCAGGCACCGACATCACCTTGCCGTACATCGCTTCGGGGGCTTCGGTGATACCAATGGCATTGTCGAGCGATTTCGACATTTTCTCGTGGCCATCGGTGCCTTCAAGCAGGGGCACCATCAGGCAGACCTGCGGATCCTGGTCCTGTGCCTGCTGGATGTGCCGCCCTACCAGCAGATTGAAGCGCTGATCGGTCCCTCCCAGCTCCACATCCGACTGTATTTCGACCGAGTCCTGGGCCTGGGCCAGCGGATACAGAAACTCGTGCACGCTGATGGGCTTGCCCGCTTCGTAGCGCGTCTTGAAATCGTCGCGCTCCAGCATGCGCGCCACTGTGAACTGGGCCGAGAGCTCAATCACCTCGCTGAACGACATCTCGTCGAGCCACTCCGAGTTGTAGCGGATCTCGGTGCGCTCCGGGTCCAGCACCTTCGCGGCTTGCTCGAAGTACGACTGACCGTGTTCACGCGTCTCTTCGAGCGTGAGCGCTGGGCGCGTCTTCGAACGGCCTGACGGGTCGCCAATCATGCCGGTAAAGTCACCCACGATAAGCACCGCCTGGTGGCCCAGATCCTGAAACTGGCGCAGCTTCCGCAGGACCACAGTGTGCCCCAGGTGCAGGTCGGGACGACTGGGGTCGCATCCCAACTTGACTCGCAAGGGCGTGTCGGTGGTGCGTGAGTGCTCTAGCTTCTTGCGCAGTTCGTCTTCGGGTACCAGATCGGCTACACCACGCATGAGCACAGCTAGCTGATCATCTACAGGGGGAAAAGGCATGGTGGAAACAGATCAAACGAAGGGGGATGAACAACAGGGGGCCACAAACAGACGGCTATCGGTTAAAGTCGTGCTTGACGTCGCGCAGCTTGCGCTGGGTCTCGCGCTTCTTCACGGTCTGACGCTTGTCGCGCACATCTTTGCCTTTTGCCAGACCAATTTTAACTTTGATCCAGCCGTCACGCACGTACATTTCCAAAGGGACAATGGTGTAGCCTTTTTTCGAAGAGGCACCGGCCCACTTCTCAAGCTGCCCTTGCTTCAACAACAGCTTTCGAGAACGCCTCGGCTCGTGGTTGAAGTGGCTGGCTTGCTTGTACGGTTTGATGTATGCGTTGTGCATGAGCAACTCGCCCTTGTTATCGAACGAGCAGTAGGTGCCATCAAGACTGGCTTTACCGTCTTTAGCAGACTTCACTTCGGATCCCGTAAGCACAATGCCGGCTTCGAGCGTGTCTTCAATAAAGTACTCGTAGCGCGCTTTCTTATTGCGCTCAATCGTTTTGACACCGCTGCTCATATAGACAAAGGGGAAA
>CAZZCI010000093.1:4087-6807 GCA_964653015.1 uncultured Rhodothermales bacterium | reverse complement strand
GGGTCTTCCGACACGAACGGCATGTCGGGGATTTCGTCGGTCACGTTGTAATAGAACAAATACGTGCGTAGATCGGTGAGGCTGGCCCGCTCCAGGCGTCCGATACCGGTACGCAAATCATCTTCGTAGAAGGTGTGCAACGCGTCGGAGGGCAGATGAGCCTGTATCCAGTCGGCGCGGTGCTCGGTGGCTGCCTTTCCGATTTCCATGAACTGCTCAACCAGTGCAGTGGTTGGGCGTCCGCGTTTCATCACGAACACGCCCCACACCATCGGATAGTTGGTGAGTTCGTACCACTCTCGGCCGAGATCCATCGCGAAGGCGGATCCAGCATCGTAATGGGCACCGGCTTCACCAACGAGCAGCGCAGCGTCGGCGGAGTGCGCTTGCAGTTCGGCGGGGTCTTCGGTGTCTACCGCCACGAACGACGGATCCGCGCCGTAGTGCTCGTGCAAAATTACACGGGCGGTGAAGCGCTCCTGGACAGCGGTGCGGGGGTAGGCTACGGTTTCCGGAAAGTCGTGCAGCCCCTGATCCCACAAAAGCCGTGCAAACGGATATTGCCATGCCGACACCCCCACTCCGGGCAGCGCATCGAAGCCATCGGCAGCTTGCAGCGCCATGTATGTGGGTACGAGCGCAATGTCTACCTCATCTTGCAACACCTGCGCCGTGCACTGGGCAGGTGCATGATGCTCTACCGCAAACGCGTTTGTCTTCGCGATTTCTGTAGTTAGCACATCAGCAGGAGGGCGGTCCCACAGCGCAACGCGTAGCGACATAACTCAGCAACGTATCAGGCAAAAGCCAATGATGGCAAGGCGTTATCCTTCGCCGTTGGTACGCCGCTCACGAATACGAGCCGACTTCCCGGAACGTTCGCGCAGGTAGTTCAAGCGGGACCGGCGCACGCGTCCGCGACGTTTTACATCAATTTGGGCGATGCGTGGGGAGTGCAGTGGAAAGACACGCTCCACCCCAATGCCGCCCGAGATCTTACGGACGCAAAAGGTGGTGCTGGGGCCACTGCCTCGTTTCTTGAGCACAACGCCCTCATACTTTTGGATGCGCTCTTTATCGCCTTCCACGACGCGCAGGTGCACCGTGACCGTGTCGCCCGCTCCAAACTCGGGCCGGTCGTCTTTCAGTTGCGTCGCTTCGATTACGTCGATCAGATTGGTTGCCATGGTTTTGGTGTATTAAAAGGTTCAACATCAAATGGAATGCAGCCCTGCTTCTACGATGGATACATGCTTTAGCAGTACGGGCTGTAGTACAACGGTTACGCGGAAGGCGATTCGTTGTCGCAGTCGTCTAATAAGTCAGGACGCCGATTGCGTGTCTTTTCAAGTCGCTTAGCATCGCGCCATTCGTCAATACGCTGATGGTTGCCGGAGCGAAGCACTGTGGGCACCTCGTGTCCGCGGAACGAGGCGGGTCGTGTATAGGCGGGCGCATCGAGTAGGCCGTCTTGGAACGAGTCGGTGAGTGCCGACGACGCGTCGCCCAGCACACCGGGTAGCAGTCGTACCACCGCATCCGCCAGAACAAGCGCGGGCAGTTCGCCGCCTGACAACACGTAGTCACCAATCGAAATTTCGTGGGTCACAAAATGATCGCGCACGCGCTGATCGATGCCTTTGTAGTGTCCAGCAACAAGCACCAGGTGATCGGCCATCGCAAATCGGTTGACACGCGGCTGGCGAAGTCGTTCGCCATCGGGGGTGAGGTACACCACCGCATCGGCCTCGCCCTCCGCCTGACACGCTTCGATACAGCGGACCAGCGGCTCGGGTTTGAGCACCATGCCGGCCCCGCCACCAAACGGATAGTCGTCAATCTGGCGGTGTTTGTCGGTCGCATAGTCGCGCACATCGTGCACGTCAATGCGAACGTGGCCGGCCTCCTGTGCGCGTTTTACGATGCTGTGCTGCAGCGGCTCCCGAACCAGGTCGGGAATGGCAGCGATGATGTCTATGTGCATAGCAGGTTACGCAGCAGGCGGTGCAGGAGCATCCGACTCGTTTGCATCGAGCAATCCCTCAATGGGTTGCACATACAGGCGTTCGGCCTCGTCGTCGATGTGCGGGACCAGGTCTTCCACAAACGGGACCAGCGCCTCGTGGCCCGATTCGGTCTGGATAACCAGGGCATCGGGACCTGGAAGCGGCATGATGGCGGTAAGGGTGCCCAACGGTGCCTCGGTATCGGCATCGTACACGGCCCATCCAATCAGGTCGTGCATGTGGTACATCCCTTCCGGAATGTGGAGCGCAGACTCGGGCACGTACACCTGGGTTCGGCGCAGCGCCTCGGCAGCGGTGCGGTCCGTCGTTGATGCGACGGTAAGCAGCACGGTAGTGCCCCGCTTGTGTGGCTGAAACCGTACCTGTGTGACCGTGTGGGCGGTAGCGTGGTCAGCATCACGCCCGATATAGACCGTCTCGAAGGTACTGAAACGCTCCGGATCGTCTGTTTCGGGAATGACTTTGACGGTGCCATCAAGCCCATGCGGCTTGCCTACGCGTCCAACTTGCACAAGCGTACCCGGTGGGGGCGATGCAGGACCGGTATCGGCCGCAGAGTTAGGCATCGCCTTTTGCTTTTTGCTCATCGGCGGCTTCATCGGCGGCTTCATCATCGGCTTCATCATCGGCGCTCTCGTCTTGGGCATCATCGGATGCCTCGGCAGATGCGTCCGCTTCAGCAGCGTCTGCCTC
>CAZZCI010000093.1:0-3987 GCA_964653015.1 uncultured Rhodothermales bacterium | reverse complement strand
TGCTTCTTCCGCTTTTGCTTCTTCGGCCTCAGCCGCTTCTTGGGCAGCCTTCTCTTCTTCGGCTTTTTTCTTGGCTGCTTCGGCTTCTGCTTTGCGGCGCTCTTCTTCCTTACGACGCTTCTCTTCGAGCTCGGCAGCACGCTTGCGCTCCTCTTCGAGCGCTTGCTGGCGACGCATTTCTGCGGTCATCTTGAGGTCTTCGCCTTTTTCGGCGAGTTGCTCCAGATGCTCTCGTACCGCTTCATCAATTTGCTCTGGCGATTTGCCCTGCTTCTTGAGGTGATGATGCAGCATCACACCAAGCTTGCTGAGAATGCTGCGCACCGTATCGCTGGGCTGTGCGCCGTTGTCCAGCCAGTACAGCACCCGCTCCTCATCAACTTTATAGGTGGCGGGTTGCTCCAATGGGTAGTAGCGGCCCAGGTCCTCAATGTACCGCCCGTCTCGCGCGTTGCGCGAATCGGTTGCGACAATGGAGAACACCGGAATCTTTTTGCGCCCTAACCGACGCATGCGAAGTTTAACTGACACAGGTATGTTGGGTGGTTGGTCGTAAAAGAATAACGTATCAATGCAAGTTGCTGTGCAAAGCGGGAGTACAGCACCCGCCTGCTCAGGTACGGGGTGTTGGGGAAGGCGGCGTTATCCGTGGAACTTGCCGCCTCCACTTCCGCCTCCAAAACGGCTCATAAGTTTCTGCATGTTCATCGACCGGCCTTTGCCGGTGAGCTTCGACATGCTCTTCATCATCTTCTTCATGTCGCGGAACTGCTTGATTAACTGGTTCACATCGCGGACATCCATGCCGCTGCCACGGGCAATACGGCGCCGACGCGTGCCGTTTAGAATTTGCGGGTTGGAGCGTTCCTCGGGGGTCATCGACAAAATCATGGCCTCGATGTGTTTGAACGCATCCTCGTCTACATCGAGGTCTTTCATCTGAGATCCCACACCGGGAATCATTCCAATAAGGTCTTTGATCGACCCCATGTTTTGAATGCGCTGCAGCTGGTCGTAAAAGTCTTGCAGATCGAAGTCTTCCGACTTGATCTTTTTCTTCAGCTTTTGCGCTTGCTCTTCGTCGTACTCTTCTTGTGCACGCTCCACAAACGAAACCACGTCGCCCATGCCCAGAATACGCTGGGCCATGCGGTCGGGATAGAATTCAGTGAGCGCGTCCAGCTTTTCACCGGTCGAAGCAAACTTGATGGGCTTTTCGACTACGGTACGAATTGAGAGGGCGGCGCCTCCACGGGTATCGCCATCGAGCTTGGTGAGCACTACGCCATCAAAGTCGAGTTGCTCGTTGAACTCTTTGGCCGTATTGACCGCATCCTGCCCGGTCATACTATCGACCACAAACAGAATTTCATTGGGATCTACAGCCCCTTTGATGTTAGAGACCTCCTCCATCATAGCCTCATCCACATGCATGCGGCCTGCCGTGTCGATAATTACGACATCGCGGGCCTTTTCACGGGCATGGGCAACGGCTTCATCCGCCACGCGCACGGCGTCTTGCACAATAGTGCCGTTCTCTTCAACCGAGTACACCGGCACGTTGACCTGATCGGCCAGGGTGCGCAATTGGTCTACGGCTGCCGGACGGTACACGTCGGCGGCGGCGAGCAGCGGGGCATGGCCTTTCGAGCGCAGATGCCGGGCAAGTTTGGCTACAAACGTGGTCTTGCCCGAGCCTTGCAGACCGGCAATCAGTATCACCGTGGGAGGATGGTCGGCCATTTCAATGCCAACATGCTCGCCACCAAGCACACGCGTAAGCTCGTCGTACACGATTTTGGTGAGCTGCTCGCCGGGCGTTACCGACTGCAGCACCTCGTCGCCGGTGGCCTTCTCTTTCACCCGGTTGGTGATGTCGCGCGCCACCTTGTAGTTTACGTCGGCATTGAGCAATGCACGACGGATCTCGCGCATGGTCTCTGCCACGTTCAACTCGTTAATGCGCCCTTGCCCGGTTACGGACTTTAAGGCGCTGTCTAGCTTATCGGAAAGACTCTCAAACATAAGGGAGGCGCGGTCTGGGATACATTCGCAGGCCGATACAAGCAGCGGTGCTGTGCGATACAGCGGGCCGCTTCAGTATTGCAAGCATCGCATAAGAATGCGTTATTCGCCGGGTTGTTCGCGGCTACGCAGTAAATCAATCGTTTCGACGGCATGGCGGAGGTGAGGAATCACGATCGAGCCCCCTACCACCAGTGCAACGTTCAACGCATCCATAATTTCGTCATCGCTCCACCCGGCCTCTATGCACTGTTGCAGATGATAATCGATGCAATCGTTGCAGCGCAGGACCGCCGAGGCCACAAGCCCGAGCAGCTCTTTGGTTGAGCCGTCGAGCGCACCGTCTCGGTAGGCCGCGTCATCCAGGTTGAAAAACCGTTTGATCCCCAGATGATCGCCCTCCTCAAGAATGCGCGCATTCATGCGCTCACGGTGCGCGTTGAACGCATCCATACGATTCGAGGACTCGTCAGGCGCATCAGCCATACAAAAATACGTAGTTGATGAAGCGACTATACACAACACCCACGTAACAAAGTGAATGGCAAAAGCGTTTAGATACTGTCGTGAAATTGTTATTCGGATCGCACGCCTGTGACCTCGAAAGATACGTTACGCCAACAGTTTGATGCGTATCGGCGGGCCTTATCGCCTACCGACCACAATGCACGTAGCCGCCTCGTGTGCAAGCGTGCGCAAGCACATGATGCCGTGCAGCATGCGAAGGTGGTGCACGCATACTGGCCGGCCCTAGACCGGGGCGAGTTAGATACGCGTCCGCTCATCGGGTGGTGCGCCGCGGCAGGCAAAACGGTGGTGCTGCCTGTCGTTACGTCGTTTGACCCGGCATCTCCAGCCATGGAGGCGCGCACCTTTACCGATGCCGACGCGCTGGAGCGTAACCGCTGGGGCCTGCTAGAGCCCGTTACCGGAACCCCCGTTCCCAATGATGCCATTGACCTTGTGATTGTCCCCGCCTTTGGCGCCGACCGCCGCGGCCACCGCATCGGGCATGGCGCTGGCTTCTACGACCGCTTTCTGCCTACACTGTCGGCAGCCTCTATGGTGCTTACCTTCGACGCCTGCTTGGTGGACTGCTTGCCGACCGCCTCCCACGACGTGCCCGCCGACTATGTCATCAGCGAAACCGAGAGGGTAGGTCCGCTGGCCACCACTGCCCCCCAAAATAATTCCTGTTGCACTACCTCGTAGCCCTACAGTCTTATGTCCACACGAAAGCGTCCGCCTCGTCCGCCTTCTTCCGAAGAATCCTCACGCGAATCCTCAAACTTCGATCTTTCGCCGTTGGAAGAGGACGAACTCAACAGCATTTCCGACGAAGACCTTGACCGTCTGCTCGACGACACCTCCGACCCGTCGTCGGGGCGCTTCGGCCGTATTGCCACGTACACTGGGCTGGCCATGCTCGTAATCGTTGGCGTGTTGATCTTGGCGGAGCTGCCCATGCTCTCACTAAGCGTGGCGGCCGTTGACCCGAGCATTGGGCTTGGCATTTTGGGGGTGTTACTGGCTTTCATCGGCTATGGGCTGTTCGCAGGGCGCCGTACGAAAAAGAAAAGTACGTCAACGGAATCTGATACAAAGGAATCTGACACAGAGGAAGCCGAAGAAGAGGAAGACAACACGTTACGACGGTCAAGCGAGAAAAAACTCATGGGCGTGTGCGGGGGATTGGCTGAATACTTTGGGTTAGACCCCTCTATGGTGCGCGTTGCTTTTGTGCTCGCGCTGGTGTTTTCTGGCGGCCCCATGTTTCTGGTTTACTTTGGAATGGCTTACGTGATGCCGCCCCCACTTGATGAGTAGAGAGGCTCTACCCTGCCTGTCCGTCCACTTCGCTTACGCCATTCTCCTGCACGCCATGCGCTCTTCCATTCTTTACGCGACCACACGCATCACTCTTCTCGTATTGCTTGTATGGGGAGGCGCCCTGCTGACGCC
>CAZZCI010000092.1:2089-8709 GCA_964653015.1 uncultured Rhodothermales bacterium | reverse complement strand
AAAGCGTTATTGGGTTAAAGCGTAATTATGTAACGCAATTGCTTTCGGGCGTCCGGTATATGTACCATTTCTCGCATATATCAATCCCCACCCATCATTCCACTTTCGCTGCATGGCCAATCGGTGCTTATGAATCAATCAGAAGAGGCTTACTGGAAATCTGTTCATGCTCATATCGATGCGTTATTAGACCGTCCGATTGAAGAACACGACGCCTATCTCCAGGAGCACTGCGAGAATGCTCAAATGCGCCGCGACGTGAAGTCGTGGCTCGGATATATTTACGCTCCCACGCAAGTGCTCGATGCTTCGGCGGTTTCGTATGCGCACGCGCTCTTAGACGACCATCAACCTCCGGATCGTCCTCCACTGTGGAGCAAGGCATCGGGAGACCGTTCGAAGCAAAACGGAAAAGCGTCTGGTGAAACGCCGGGATTGCCGTCGGGCGGGGCACCTGATACGTGGAACGCGGAAGCTACTGAGGTGCCGCCTCGAAGGTCACGCACAAGTTCGTTTGGGCGATGGGCTGCCGTTGTTGTGTTTGGGGTGGTGTTGTATTTGCTCTTCTGGAGCCGTTAACAGTGGTGGGCAAGGGAGATATGCGATCCGTGCAGCGTGTTCAAAACCCATCTTGACAACACAGCCACCCAAACGCAGTCACCCAAACACAGTCACCCAAACACAAAAGCCAGTGCCCCATAGAAACACTGGCTTCGCCGTCGCTGAGACAGGCGGTGGCAATCCGGCAATCGCATCCGCTGTTTCAGGAACGGACCACGCGGGTATCGGCAAAGTCATCACCCCAGCGCTGCTGGTCGTCACGCGTGATTACGCGGTAGCCTTCGTACAGAACGAGAGCCAGCCCAACCAAGCTGACTGGGAGAGCAAGGAGCCATCCAATAAGCGGGATAGCGCCTACAAGAGCACTTACCACTCCCAGGGCAAAGACCCAGTTTCGACGTGCTGAGGTCTCAATGTTCATAGGAGCCCCATCAACACGCTCGACCTTCAGGTTCATTATGTGCTTGCCAAGCGAGCGCTGGTTCATGAAGTCCAATTCAAGCCCATCGCGGACAAGAAAATAGATGCCTCCCAGCAAGCTCCCTAGAGCGGCTGAAAGCGGAGCTAAAACTGCACTTACCACCGCAACCAGCACGCCATCAATCAGGAAAGCCAGAAAGCGCGTTGTTTTGTCGGGGGGCGTATCATTGGATGGAGAATCCGCATTAGGATCAGGGGAAGTAGGGGATGGACCGGAGAGCGTATCAGACATAAGCTATGGAACCAAGTTCAACAGGGTAGCACGATGATCGACACGGCCCGTTATTCAGCAGCGGCAGGTCCTTCGTAGGAGGCTTGGCCAAAGGCGAGCATGGGCAAAAAGATGATACCCAGGAAGGTAATCCCTAGGCCGTATAGGACATCCTTCCCAAAGCTTTTTGCTAGATCAATGTTAATGATGATAGCAATAATAAAGTTAACGACCGGGATAATTAAAAGGATCAGCCACCAAATAGGCCGCCCGATCATTCTGAGCAACACGACGATGTTATAGATTGGGATTAGTACAGCCCAACCAGGCTCGTCGGCTTTCTGATAGATTTTCCAGCCCACCGCGATAAAAAACAGCGCGATCAAAGCCGAGATTAGTAATCCAAAGACGCCAATAGCTTCTTCCATAACGCACAGTAATTAGTTTGTGGGGGTAGAGGAAGGAAAGCCTGCAGACAAACTGGACACTTCACACAGGCTCATTATAACTAAGCGCAAGCCGTAACGGTATCCGGACACTTCATCGCAGAATATCTTTTCGAACCGTTTGCTCGTCCGCTTTGGTGGGCAAAACGGACGAGCACGCGGAGTGGGACTATCAATCAGTTGCCAATCAGTTGCACGGAATCCCATCACGGTCACTGGTGGCTGGCGCCCCGAACACCGCAGCACTAAGTGCGGGCACCGATATCGTGCCATCTGCTTCAGCGATGGCATCGCGAAGCTGTGTATCGGTGCTGTTGGCATGCATAGGGTGCAGTTCCAGCGCAGAGAGCCCATCAAGCGTGATGGACTGCGTATCATCATCTGCATTGAACACAACAACAAGTCCATCCCAGTCGTCGTCGAGCGCAGGACCAGCGCAGGCGCCATCCGAAATGGTCATGGCAATGATACCGGGCGTTTGGTCGGGCCCGGTGTTATGGAAGGCGACACGCTCCTTAATCTCGGCAGCGCTGGCAAGACGAAAGAGCGGACTGCTGTAGCGCATTTGCAATTGCTCAAGAAACAGTTCGTGAGCAGTTTCCATGTGGTCGGTCTGTACTGCAAAGCGGTCATCGCGCAGGAAGTCACGCATGTCATCCCAGCGGTCTTCGTTGTCCCACGCCGGCGGTAGCCCCCGTGCCCACCCATGTTCAGACAGGCTAAAGTCCACGAGATTGAACCAGTCGCCCGAGTCGAAACTGTTGCGGTCGAGCGACTTTGAGCGCAGGATGTCGCTGCCCATCTGGTAGAAAGGCACCCCCTGTCCATAGTTGATGAATGCGTTGCTTAGCATGTGCACACGCACGCGGTCGTCCATCGACAGGTCGCGGGGGAGCTTGAGTTGCGTGTTATCCCACAGTGTCTCGTTGTCATGCTTGTCGATGTAGTTCACCGACTCCTGCGGCTGCTCGGCATAACCGATCATCTCGTGGCTGCCCTCTACGGTTTGTCCTTCGCGGTTTTCGTAGGTGTACGAGGCCAGATTGCCCGTCATACCCACGCGGATGCGATCGCCGGCGTCGAGGAGTGCATTGAGTGACTCTTCATCGGCATCTTCGTTGGGGAAGAGGTGCAGGCCGTTTGCAAAGCCTTGCTGGCGTCCGGTGTCGGTGAAGTTACCACCACGGATGGCATCACGCATCCGGTCGTTAAAATTGCCGATGCCGGTGCTTCCCATGTTGAACTGCGTGGCCTGATCGAAAATACGATCGTCGGCCACCTCACCGAAGTTCCACCCTTCGCCATAGATGTAGATGTTTTCGCCATCTACGCCATGCTCTTCAAGGGTAAGCTCCGCAAGCGCATCGCTTACGTTCTCCATCGTGGAGCGCGGATGATGCCCCATCAGGTCGAAACGAAAGGAGTCGATCTTGTAGTGCTTGGCCCAAAGTACGATCGAGTCGACGATCAGGCGCTCTACCATTTTGAACTCTGCGGCGGTGTTATCGCAACAGGTCGAGGTTTCGATGTCTCCGGTCACGGGATCGTAGCGGTGATAGTAGCCCGGCACCACCTTATCGAGAACCGACTCGGGATTGTCAACAGAGGCAAAGGTGTGATTATACACCACATCTTGCACCACATGTAGATCGATATCGTTAAGCGCACTCACCATTTCGCGTAGCTCCAGCACGCGTTGCGATCCATCGGGATCGGTGGAGTAGCTGCCTTGTGGCGCGTTGAAGTGGAACGGGTCATATCCCCAATTGAACCCGTCGTAGATAGCCATGCCGTCCATGCGCCCGGGATCTCCGTAAGGCGCCTGAATCGCTTCGGTCGCAGGGTCTTCGTCAGCCAGCTCGGCGAACACATCTTGGATAATGCGGTCGCCATGCTCTTCACAGGCAGCTTCGAGGCCATCGTAATCGACCAGTTCGCAGATACGCTCATACGGATCGGTGATGTCGACGCGGTCGTCGAGGTCTTCGTTGACGGTGGCAATGTCATTGAAGGGCAGCAGGTGGAAATGCGTAAGCCCCGCTTCGCTCAGGCGTTGCAAGTGCTGCATTCCGTCGGAGTCGGCGTGCGTGAAAGCGCGGTAGGTGCCGCGATGCTCTTCGGGAACGGTGGCATCGTGCACGCTAAAGTCGCGCATGTGGCCTTCGTAGGCGGTGATGTCGGTAGGACGAGGCTGCTCTTTCTGGATGGCATCCCACCCGTCGGGTTTGAGGGATTCGTCATTTTCCAGGTCGACAAACTGGCTGTATTCGCTATCGGTAGACAGACTGACCGAGTAGGGATCGGTGACCTCGAAGGTGTGCATTTGATTTGTTGTGGGGTGGTACACCTCCACGTGGAAGCGATAGAACGTGCGATCCCAGTCTGCGTCGCCGTCAAATCGCCAGACTCCATCTGAAGGCGGCTCTTTGGAGGGCTCAAGAAGATCAAGGCTATTTTTGTCGGCATCGAAGAGCTCCAGCTTAACCGATTGCGCAGTAGGCGCCCACAGGTATACAGATATGGAATCATTGAAGCCTCCATACTGCGGACCGAGCGGTCCTTGAGGCCCGTCGTCGTAAAGCTCTTCGTCGTAGGCAAAGTAATAGTCGATGGCACCATGGCGCTGTACGAGGGTCGCATCGATCACCTCATCGTTTTCATTGTAAGCCACCGCTACGAGTTGTCCGCGTAGAGCCTCGGTGGCCGTGGCTCTGTCGGCGTCGAGTTCGAAGGCAGGCGCGTCGGCAATGTGGCGGTACGGGGCATCGATCTCCAGGTCAATGCCCGCCGTGAGTGCAAGGGGGTCTCCGCCCGATACGGCTCCGTTTTCCACCTCTACATCAGCATCGAGACTATACCGCAGTTCGTAGGAATCGGCATCTGGAGCATCGACCCAGAGCAGATGGGTGCGGTCAATCCAATGAGCAGCAGCTCCGTCTATGGCATCAGACGGCGCCTCGGCATCGGGCGACACGTCGCAGGCGGTAAGCCCTAGCAGGGCAAGGGTGAGGAAAAGCGAAAGCAGGCGGGGCATCATAATCAGAACAAAAACAGAAGGTACACGAAGGCAGCACAAGCGCCTGCCTATATGAAACGGAAACGAATGGGCAATGTCCAGCACGATTCAACTGTAGAGAATACCTTTACACCGTATCAACACCCTGTGAACACCGGAAGCGCTTCGGTTGACGTGGTGAACCCTTTGCCCGCATGCATCGTAGGTCGTACCTACCCCCGCAGCCGCGCAATCTTCACCACAAATCTGACGGTCTACCTGTGAGCTCTCTCGGTTTCAATACCGGCTACATCGAAGAAATCTACAAGCAGTATTTGGATGATCCGCAGAGCGTGAGCGAAAGCTGGCGCGACTTCTTTGCGGATTACGAGCCGGATGCTTCGTTCGTAGCCGCCCCCCCTTCTCCTTCTGACCCGGCTGACGTTTCAGCTGATTCTGATTCGGCAGAGCCGTCGGCTCCCGAATCGGCCTCGGACGGTGCGCCAGCGTCTAAGCCTACCTCGAAAACGCCGGATGTGGACGTGCCCGAAAAGCCAGCGCGTCCGGCTGGCGATGGAGCCGTGCAGCCGATTCGTCCAGCTTCGGCGCCCACAGTAGCCGACGATGTAGAGGTGCACGCCATGCGCGGTGCCTCCGCTAAAATCGTTGAAAACATGGAGAACAGCCTGGGGGTGCCTACCGCTACGTCGGTGCGCACCATGCCGGTGAAGCTGCTTCTCGAAAACCGGAAGCTGCTAAATGATTATCAGCGGCGCGTAGGCGGTGAAAAAGTGTCGTTTACGCACATCATTGCGTATGCGCTGGTGCAGTCGATGAAGAAGTACCCGGATATGTACAGCACCTTCCAGCGCGATGAGGAAGGCACGCCGCAGCATATTGTGCCCGGGCAAATCAACCTGGGACTGGCTATCGACATCGAGCGGCGCGGCAAGCGGACGCTGCTGGTACCCAATGTAAAGGATGCGGGCAGCATGACATTCGCCGAGTTCCTGGGCACGTACAACGACCTGATTGATCGGGCCCGCAACGGCGACCTACAGCTCGCTGACTTCCAGAACACCACCGCCACGCTCACCAACCCAGGCATGATTGGCACGTCGATGAGCGTAGCCCGCCTGATGCCGGGGCAGGGCGTGATTGTAGGGGCAGGCGCCATTGGCTATCCGCCTGAATACCGTGGATATCCCAGCGAAGTCGTGAGCAAAACCGGCGTATCTCCGGTTATGACGCTCACCTCCACCTATGACCACCGCGTTATTCAGGGGGCGACTAGTGGCAAGTTCCTGAACTACATCGAACAGCTGCTTAGCGGCGAAGATGAGTTCTATCAGCAGCTTTTTGCCGACCTGAGCGTTCCTTATCAGCCGTTTGGTATGACGGCAGATACCACGCCCCAACTTGGCACGCACGAGCCGGGGAGCGATCTGGACATGACTGAGAAGCAGGCTGCTGTGCTGCAGCTCATTCGGGCGTATCGTGTGCGGGGCCACTTGCAGGCTGATGTCAATCCGCTGGGCTACCAGTGGCGCTACCACCCCGAACTCGATCCGGCGACCTACGGACTTACCGTGTGGGATCTCGACCGCGAGTTTATCACCGGTGGGCTGGGCGGCGAGGAGATGCTGCCGCTGCGCGAAATTTTGAGCATCTTGCGTGAGGCGTACACCCGCAAGGTAGGTACTGCCTTCATGCACCTGTCGGACATCGAGGAGAAAAACTGGATTCAAGGTCGCATTGAGCCGATGCGCGATGCCGATCCGCTTTCGAATGAGGAGCGGCGGCACATCATGAAGAAGCTCAACGCCGCCGAAGCGTTTGAGCGCTTTCTGCACACCAAGTACATTGGTCACAAGCGCTTTTCTCTGGAAGGTAGTGAAACGATGATTCCGATCATCGACACACTGCT
>CAZZCI010000092.1:0-1989 GCA_964653015.1 uncultured Rhodothermales bacterium | reverse complement strand
GTGCACGGCGATGCGGCGTTTGCCGGACAGGGCGTGGTGGCCGAAACGCTCAACTTGAGTCAGCTGACCGGCTATCAAACAGGCGGTACGGTGCACCTGGTCATCAACAACCAGATTGGCTTTACCACCGTGCCCGAGGATGCGCGTAGTTCCACCTACGCTACTGATATTGCTCGCGCCATCGAAGCACCCATCTTCCACGTCAACGGCGACGACCCCGAAGCCTGCGTGCGCATTGCCCGCCTGGCCCTGGAGTACCGCCAGCGGTTCAACAAAGACGTGGTCATCGACCTGATGTGCTACCGCGTACACGGACACAACGAAGGAGATGAGCCGACCTTCACCCAGCCGCTGCTCTACGAGAAAATCGAAGAGAAGCGCTCGCCCCGTAAGCTGTACACCGAGCAGCTATTGCGACGTGGTGAGGTGGAGCCCGACGAGGCCGAGCAAATGCTCGACGACTACCGCGGACGGTTGCAAGAGGCGTTCGAGCGCACCAAAGATCTAGAGGAAAAGGATGCCGAGAAGATCATTGATCAGCGTGCTCAGCGTAAGGGAGACGACCTGCTTCCCTCGGTAGATACCGCTGCTGAGCGCCCCCACCTTGAGCGGGTGGTTGAGGCCCTCACCAACCTGCCCGATGACTTCAACGTCCACCGAAAGCTGAAACGGCAGTTCGATAAGCGCGACGATCTGTTCTTTGAGCAAGAGCGCATCGACTGGGCCTTTTCCGAGTCGCTTGCCTTTGGGTCGCTGCTGCAAGAGGGCACGCCCATTCGCATGAGCGGACAAGATACGCGCCGGGCTACGTTCAGCCAGCGCCACGCGGTTCTCATCGACCAGGAAGATGGTAGCGAGTACACGCCGCTCAACAATCTATCAGATGAGCAGGCCCGCTTGCTGATTTATGACAGCCTGCTTTCGGAATACGCCGCGTGCGGATTTGAGTACGGGTATTCGGTTGAAGACAAGGACGCGCTGGTTATCTGGGAGGCCCAGTTTGGCGACTTTGCCAACGGCGCACAGATTGTATGGGATCAGTTTGTATCCTCTGCAGAGCAGAAGTGGGGCGACACCTCCAGTCTGGTTGCGCTCTTGCCACATGCCTACGAAGGACAAGGGCCTGAACACTCGTCGGCCCGCCTGGAGCGCTTCCTGCAGTTGTGTGCCGAGCAAAACATGATTGTGGGCAACTTCTCAACGCCTGCCAACTACTTCCACGCGCTTCGGCGCCAGGTGAAGCGAGACGCGAAGAAGCCGCTTATCATCATGACGCCGAAGAGCCTGCTGCGGCATCCGAAGTGCGTATCCACGCCCAGTGATTTGACCGACGGCGGCTTTCAGGAGATGATTCCGGCTACCGCGGATCCAGATCAGGTACAGCGTCACGTTTTCTGCAGCGGCAAGGTGTACTACGACTTGCTCAAAGCGTTTGAGGATGACGACGCGCTGCGCAGTCAGATTGCAATTACGCGAGTTGAGCAGTTTTACCCCTTCCCCAAAGAAGATGTGCGCAACGAGCTGAAACGGTATCAGTCAGCGCAAGATGTGGTGTGGCTACAAGAGGAGCCGGCCAATATGGGCGCGTGGACGTTTCTGCAGCCTCGCTTCAATGAACTCTTGGAGGCCCTGCACGGCACCTGCGAAGAGCGTATTCACTACATGGGACGCCCCGCCAGTGCCAGTCCCGCGACCGGCTCGGCGAAGGTGCACAAGCGCGAGCAAGAGATGTTCATCAAGAACGTGCTCGACATTTAGAGCCTATTCGCCTTCGCAAGGAAGCCGCAAAAATGTAGAAAGGGATGCCCTCGCAAGGGGGTGTCCCTTTTTGCGTAGTATTGTGTCCCAGGTCAATCTTAGAGTGGTGCCTGATTGGTCTAAACGTACTGAGGAAAACCCACCCCCTTGTCATTACGATGCCTCCAAAATCATGGCTGTCGTGCATCCATGGTTCACCCGAGCTTTGCAGGATAACATGTCCGGTCCGAT
>CAZZCI010000091.1:5797-8746 GCA_964653015.1 uncultured Rhodothermales bacterium | reverse complement strand
TTTAGCGCCTCGCCCCAGCTACACACGTAATAGTCGGCAATCCAGCGCGTCAGGCGCAGCAGTTCGGGCGGACAGGTGGGTCGTTCGTCGAGCACATCGTCGAGGGGGCGGAGCCGGAAGTCCACGTCGTTGGGATCGGGGCCTTCGCCGGTGATGACGCCCGTGAGGCGGCGTCCGCGAAACGGCACGAGTACGCGGCAGCCGGGCCGGGCATCGGCCTCCAGCGCAGGCGGCACCGCGTACGAGAACACCTGATCGAGCGGCAGCGGCAGAACGACGTTGACGGTCATGCGGCGGCGAGGGTTGGATGTGCGAGGACGTACAGCGAGCGCGGCGCTTCCACAACGCGCGCTGTGCGGATATGTTGAATGCGAAACGTACGTGCGAAGGTGGCACGACGCCTTTCCTTGTGGAGGTGTCGCAATCCGTTGCACGCAGCTATGATACGGCATATCCTACCGGTCTCATTTGCCGCCCTTCCTTATACCTATAAATCGTAACACGCTGTCTACGGTGGAACGAAGGATTTTAGCTATGCATTTTGGAGGCGTGTTGGATGGGTTGTCTTGTTGGCATGAAATATCTTTAGTTTGCATGATCGCTCTTGTTGATGCTGCATGGATAATGCTTCAAGCCCCAGTGGCAACGCCCGATCTTACCACGGGAATGCTTGTGGTGTTTGGCATTATTGCGGTGGCGCTGGTGCTCTTCATGACAGAAGTGGTGCCGATCGACATCACAGCGATTGGGGTGCTGGTTGCCCTTATCATATTGGAGCCATGGACCCAGATTGAGCCGCAAGAGGGGCTCATGGGGTTTGCTAACCCAGCTACCATTACTGTGCTCGCTATGTTTATTTTGAGCGAGGGAGTTCGGCGAACCGGCATTATTCAGCGGATTGGCGATAAAATTGTGGAATGGGCAGGCGACAGTTCGCCCAAAAAGTTCGCGATGCTCACAGGGCTTTCGGGCACCACCGCAGGAATGATCAACAACACGCCTGTGGTGGCGATGATGATTCCGATGGCTACCAATATTGCAAAAAAGACGAAGACCTCGCCATCGAAATACCTCATGCCCATCTCGTTTATTTCGATGATTGGGGGAATGCTTACGCTTATTGGCACTTCCACGAATCTGCTGGCTAGCGACATTTCAGGGCGGTTGATTGATCAACCGTTTTCGATGTTTGAGTTTACGCATCTGGGAGCGATTCTGCTGGTTGTTGGGTTCCTCTATCTGTTTTTTGTGGCACGGCACGTGATCCCCGAGCGCATCAAGCCCGAGGAAGACCTCGCGGAAGGATATGAGATGGATCGATATCTTACCGAAGTCTCGGTCAAGGAAGGGTCGGCGTTAGAAGGAGAAACCGTGCGCGAGGTGGTGCGCGACCTGAGCCTGGATGCCGATATTGTGCATCTGATTCGCGATGGAGAGAAGTTTTCGCAGCCACTGGCCCGGAAAGAGGTGCGCCCCACAGACCGGCTCATGATCCGTACGGATCGCAATACGCTTTTGCGTTTGCTGGATACAGAGGGGTTGCACATTGCTCCCACTACGGCGGGGTTGGTAGAAAGCCGTGAGGAGGATCCGCAGGCTCCTCGCCGATTGGTTGAGGTGATTGTGCTTCCGGATACTGACCTGATCGGCGAAACGATTGCATCGCTCAATTTCGAGGAGCGGTACGAAGCCAGTGTGCTGGCCATTCGCCGTGGACGGGAGGTGGTGCACGATCACCTACGCCAGTTTATGCTTCGAGGCGGCGACTCGCTTCTTGTGCTGGCCTCCGACAAGGCGCTCAAGCAACTCAGCAACGACCGCCGGTTTGTCGTAACCCAGCAAGAGAAGCCCCCGGAGGTGCGCTCATCCAAGATGCCCATTGCGCTGGGTATTGTCGCGGGTGTTGTGGGACTAGCTGGAGCGGGTGTGCTTCCGATTTTGGTGACATCGCTGCTGGGCGTGCTTGCCATGGTGGTCACCGGCTGTTTGCGTCCAAACGAACTATACGATTCAGTCGATTGGCCGGTTATATTTTTGCTGGCTGGTATGATTCCGCTAGGCACAGCTATGGAGCAAACAGGCGGAGCCGAGTATCTGGCGAGTTATGTGGTAGCTCTCTCTGATGTGCTGCCAGGGCTTGTCTTGCTTTTCGTGTTTTACGTTTTCACGGCCCTGATTACCCAGGTGGTGAGTAACAACGCCAGCGTGGTGCTCATGATACCCGTTGCTATTGACGCGGCCCGTTTCACAGGGGCTGATCCGTTCTCGTTTGTGCTTGCCGTTACTTTTGCTGCCAGCACCGCTATGCTCACCCCGATTGGCTACCAGACCAATCTGATGGTGTACGGCCCCGGCGGATACACCTTTGGCGACTTTTTTCGGGTGGGAGCACCGCTTCAGCTTATCCTGGCTGTAGCCACTGCGCTGGGCATCTATGTGTTCTGGGGCGTGTAGGCGTTGGGTCACATGTGATTTGCAATACCTCATTGCTCAACGACACGCGGGGCCGCCCATCAGCATGCCCTGCACATCGTAATCGGTTCCACGCAGGCGCCGCGCATTCGAAAGCGGGGTCAGGTGAGCAGTAAAGCGTCCACCGTAGTACGAAGGCATATCAGCCAGTGGGTAGACTGTGAGCTCTCCATGCTCCAGCCTAAGCGCTTCGGACATGCGAGGCTGCATGCGTGTCCCGGAAGAGCGACCCATTGGAGACCGAACAGATTCCTCGATGGCTTTCATGAGACTGCCGCCCATACCAAAGTCATCAGTTTCAAGCGTATACTCCCTCGGATCCTCGAAACGAAGATTGATCCGCATGTTGCCATCTTCGAAGCCCCCCCGCAGTTCAAGGTGCTGAATGCCGTGATCGTTGACGCGCCACGATTGGATGGTGCCCGTCACGCACTCAGAAATTGGGTGCCGCGAGGTCCGGCGTCCGCTTGCGGGCAG
>CAZZCI010000091.1:2903-5697 GCA_964653015.1 uncultured Rhodothermales bacterium | reverse complement strand
AATCAGCCACTCCTCATCCGATACATCAACTGGCCCAAACGTGCAGGCGGCAAAGTTAATCTCGGCACTATCGGCGGCGCTGCCCAACGCTTCTCCGATTAGGGTGCCCAAAAGCGCATCCTGCGTTTCGATGAAGGCTTCGGAGGCTTCCGTGAGCACCTCGGCCAGTTCGGTTCCTCGGGTGTGGCGGCTTCCCGTAAGCACCGAGGTGGCACGCCCTCCCATGTGCTGCCACACCGTATCCAGCGCCAAACGTGTCATATTAACGCCGGTGCTGTGCGCCGTAACCTGAGCATTCGACCAAGAGCCCGTGGTCGGGCTGTCCTCGTAAAAGAGTCCGGGACCGTAGTCGGCGGTAAGATCGCCCAGTTGCGAGGGGTATAGCCCTTCAAACAAGTCGGCCATCTTGCGAAAGGCGAACTGCTTGGCGGCAACGCTGCCGTAGAGTGTGGCCAACGGGCGCGCACCGGCTCGTTCGGCCAGCCCACTTCCCAGCCCCAGCAGCGCCATCGAGGCATCCGACATCCAGTTGGCACTGCTGTTAACCACCGTGTGGGCGCGGGCTTGTGCCATCATCAACTCGGAGAGGCGCTGGGCCGAGGGCTCGTAAAAGAAGCTCGGCGAGCAACTCATTGCATCTGTAGCATCTGATGACGTTGGCGGTGGAAGCATTACGGGGATCCGGGAAGCCAGCGCTTCAGATGACCAGGCTGCAGGGGATCGCCTATCATTCAGGTGGGAGGAGCCCGTTGGACTGGGAATCGGCTGCATATCCACCGGAATAGAGGGGGCATGGTCCACCAGCGCTGTGAGCAGATCCCAGGTGGCGTCATCCACATCGGGAGCCAGGTGCTCGCGCTCGAACTGCTCTCGAATCGAAAGCTGGCCGTTGGCGCCCACCACAAGCCGACTCGCCGCAATAAGTGGCCGATGTGGCAGCGGCGCGTCGTCTATCGACTGGGTGGCGAGCTCATCCACGGTATATCCGATGCCCTCGGCATACGCGCCGAGCATCTCCTCGAACGTGTCCACAAGGTCGGAAAACACCTGTGGGTTGGGCTGCATGTCGTCGATGGTGAACGGGAGTGGAGGACAACGTGTGGTTTCGTATTCGACCTGCAGATAGACGGTACCCCCCGCAATCGTAAGCCCAGGATGCACGGGCACCACAAGCATGGGGATAATCTCGCCGGTGGATCCTTCGTCTGGTATGATCATTGACCGACTCACGGCCTCGCTATCTGTAGCGTTTTCAAGCACGTGCACAGTGGTCGGCTCCGATAAATCGGGGAGTCCTTCAACCGTTACCAGGGTAAGGGGCGTGGCATGGTTGACCGCAAATTGCAGATCATAACAGGAGACGGTGCGCGCCTCGCTCGGAAGAATAAGCACGAAGAGCGCAGAAGCAATGCCTACAAACAGGCCCAAAAAATACGCACGCATAGCAGTACGGGGACGAAAAAAGCACAGGACGGATATCCTGTATGCGTGCAATACATGGTAAGGCGGACACGCCGCCTCATTATTTTTTGACGGTATGCGTGCCAAACTCGGGATGGGTTTCTTCCATGCGCCATGCCACGTATCCGCCTGAGGCAAACATAGCCAGGGCCGTAGCAACAAACGCTATTTCGAGTGAGGCGGCATCCACTGTAAGGCCGATAAACACGGCTCCTACGGCATAGCCGAGGTCGCGCCACAGGCGATAGACTCCGAGCCCGGTTGAGCGCCACAGCGGGTGGGCGGCATCGCTGGCTACGGAGATAAGGTTCGGATAGTGCAGCGCCATGCCCACGCCCGAGAGCGCCGAAAGCGCAATCCACGCGCCATAGCTATCGACGAATGTCATGCCGAGCACGCCGGCTCCGGCCAGCAGCATACCGGCTACGATAGGCGGCTTGCGCCCGATCTGGTCGCCCAGGCGTCCGGTGTAGATCTGGAGGAAGTACGCGGCACTGTGCGCGCCAACGACCACCCCGACCTGAGCTGGATCGAGGCCCTGAGCTACGAGGAAGAGCGGAAAGGCGATCCATACCAGCGTATCCACAAAGTTCTCGACGTGACCAGCCTGCGCGGCTGCGAAGAGGGTCCGGTCGCGGTAGGTTGCCCGCTTTACGATGGTCCAGAACGACAGGTTGGCCTCGCTGGATTGAGCGTCAGACGCGTTGTTTTCAGACGCAGCCTCGGCACGAGCATACGGCAGCGTCTCTTCAATGAAGAAGAGTGCGATGAGCATCCCTACAATAATGACAAGTAGGAGCAAGTAGAAGGGCTCCGGTCGCAGGCTGTAAGCCGATGCGATAACGCCGGTAAGCCATGCCCCCACAGCGACGCCGGTGTACCCGAATGCTTCGTCAATGCCGACCGCTAGTCCGCGCTCGGACGGTTTGGCGAGTTCGATCTTGGATACCATACTCATGCTCCACGCCACGCCCTGGTTAACGCCCAGCAGCACGTTGCCTGCAGCGACCCACCACCAGTTGGGAGCATACATCAGGATAAACGGAATCGGGAGCGCGACCAGCCATCCAGCAATAAGCACGGGGCGCCGCCCGTACGTGTCGGCCCATTTGCCAGCATACAGGTTTAGAATTGCTTTGACGATGCCAAAGCTAACCACAAATGACCCAATAACCAAGACAGAGCCGATACCAAACAGCTCCTCACCCATAATGGGTACAATCGTCCGTTCAGCACCCATTGTGAGGCCTACGGCAAATACCGTAACGACTTGAAGCAGAAACTGGGGGAGGTTGGCGCGAATGCCTTGCGCGTAGGGCATGGCTACTGATGG
>CAZZCI010000091.1:0-2803 GCA_964653015.1 uncultured Rhodothermales bacterium | reverse complement strand
TCAGCAGGCCAGGCGCCGATGAGCGTGGCCGCGTCCTCCAGCGTATAGATCGGCGATCCATTCAGATCGGTGAGCGTGGGGCCATCCTCGGTGGGGAGGGCAATCGTCTGTGCATCCACCCAGCCCCACACCGGACCGGTAACCGGCATGAGCAGATCGGTAGAGCCCGCCTGGTGTACAGCCGCTTGTTGGGTGCCGCCTTCGGTCACCAGAGTGAAGGCCACTGCATCTCCGCCCGGCCCCCAGCGCGGATGGCTCTGGTCGCCGTCGGGTGCTTCAGCAGGCGGGATTAGGAAAGTTGAGCGCTCGGAATCGGCTTCATACACGACAATGCTTCGGGCGCCATCTTCGTAAATGCTCACGGCCAGCTCCGAGCCGGTGGGATGCCAGGTGGCCTGTCGCGGTTGGCGATCGCTGCTGTACTGCTGATTGGCTTGCGTGCCGCTTGCATCGCTCACGTACAAGCTGGAGTCGGGCTCGTATTCGTTGGTGTCGCGGTTGTATTCGAGAGTGCGACGGATGTATGCAAGACGGTCGCCGCTGGCATCGTGTTGCAAATTGTGCTTGCGCCGGATGTCGAGTGTTGCCTGTGTTGCACAGTCGGCAGCATCCACGATGTACATGTTTTCGTTGTCGCGCACGGCAAGGCGGTTCGCATCGAGCCACGAGATCACTTCGGTGGCAGCGTTGCATTCGACCGAACGGGTTTCTCCATCCTGGGCAACGCGCACGGTACCGGCTCCGCGTTCGCCCTCATCGGTGGGGGTATACACCCCATACGAAAAAGCGTCGTCGGTGGGGTGCCAGGCGATGGAGTAGGTGGCCGGTGTTGGATAGACATCCACGATATGCATATCACTCTCAGACGGGCTGTATCGTGCGAGGTAGAGCGAGTCCTGAGCCGCATATGTGAACGCGACGGTCTCGTGGTTGGGAGCCGGCACCTGCTGGATAATGCGTTCTACGCCGGTCTGTAGCGTGTCGGCGTCGTCGACAGCGAGCATGTGTGCTACGATGTGCGTGTCGGTGTGCGCGAGGAGCGTATACGATGGTCCGGCTGGTTCGTCGGGTTCATCAGCCGCATCGTCGGTTGTGGGCTCGGAGGGCGCGCAACGGATGGTGAGCAGCGCTACGGCAACGAGCAGCAAAACAGCAGGAAGAGAACGCAGATGGGGCATGAGCGGGACCGGTTATCTAAAAAGCAGGAGCCTCCTCAAGGTACAGGTGGAGCAGGAGAAATGCAGGATGCGGATTGCGAAGCTGTTCGCTTGGTGTTCGTTTTTTTTGCTATTCGTTATCGACTTCCTCAATTCGATCCAGTTCGGTGATTTTAGCGATGCTTCCTGAATCATCAAAGGTAAACGATACACGGTCGCCGGGTTCTACTTCGCTGATCAGTGTAGTATCGTCTACGGCAAAGGGCGAAAGCGTAGCCTCCATGTAGTCCGGAATAGGATCATGATCGATGCGAAGGTGGGATCGATCGGGTGTTATGGAATGGACGGTGCCCTCCGTTGAGTGAATGGAGCCTAATGCTTCATCAGGCCCGTCAGCGGGCACCTCTTCCGTAGGGTTTTCAACAGTAGGATCAGGGATTGCATCGGCCTCGTCAGGAGCATCGGCTCCACCGCACGCGGCCACAGTCACAAGAAGCAGTACAGTACAGACGATACGCATGTGAACGCAGCAGATTGGTCAAAAAATGTAGATGCGGTGGTCCATAAGTACTTTACCACAACGAAGATGCCCCCAATCGTCGTTTCCAACGTTGGAGAAAAGCCCTGGGTGTGATAAAGAACGCTACATACAAAACCCCGACTCCTCAACAATAGGAGCCGGGGGCTTTTGCTATGGCGTGGGTGATGAGAAGCACGCACACCATGGGTTGCAAGCAATGCTACAGACGATTAATACCCTCCGCCATTGCCGCTGCCGGAGTCGTCGCCATTTGCATTGGCGCCGATGTTGCCCTGCGATACGATGTTGCCAAGAGCGGCATTACTCTCATGGATGTTGATGTAGCCGTCAAACTCTACAAGGTCGTCGTACGCCTCGTCAACCAGCGCGTAGCTTACGCCTGGGGCTGCACCGAGTCCGTCGATGGGACCGAGGAAAATCTCAATGTCGCCCGGCTGATCGGCCAGAGCACCATCGTGGATGTGAGCTGGATGGCTTACGTCGGTATCTGTAGCGCCGCCTTCAAGTTCGAGGGTGACAAGTGTCTGCGTTTCGGTGACCTCGGTGAAGGTGGCGGTAGCGTCATCGCCATCGGGGAGTGCGCCGTCGTTGTCTACCGCTCCAAGATCATACTCGGTTGTGCGAGGCTCTTCGAGTGGAATCAGGTCGCTTTCGACGACATCGGCATCCGGCTCATTGGAACCGATGTTGCCTTGCGCAAGGATGGTACCGAGCTCGGCGTTACTTTCATGGATATTGATGTATCCGTCGAACTCGATGAGCGCATCGAAGCTCTCGTCAACCACAAACTCGCTGGTACCAGGTGCGGCTGCGAGACCGTCAAGCGGTCCAAGAAAGTACGCAATGTCGCCACTTGTTTCCACATCGTTTTCGTGGATGTGGGCTACATGGCTGAGGTCGGTGTCGGTGGCGCCGTCCTCGAGCTCAAGTGTAACAAGCGTCTTATCTCCGAACTCCTGGAACGTGGCAGTGGCGTCACTGTCGGTAATGTCATTGCCTTCCACATTTGGAAGGTCGTAGGTTACCTGGCGCACTTCCGGGCCGGGATCCGGATCATCGCCAGGGTCATCGCCAACAGGATCTGAGTCGCTGTCGCATGCGGTGG
>CAZZCI010000090.1:2174-8773 GCA_964653015.1 uncultured Rhodothermales bacterium | reverse complement strand
GCGCGAGCAGATCAAGACGGAGGCAGAGGCGATGGCCGCTTTGTATGGGGAAGGGTAAGATGTTGTGTTTATTCGAAGCGCAATAATATATTAGAAGCCGAACTCAACGCATTCACATCTACACTAAAGCCATGGCCACCTATCGACGTAACGCCAGCAAGCTTCCTGATCTCCTTCCAATTGAAGAGCGACTGGAGCAGAGGCTCCGCGCGGTGAACATCATTGGCGAGTTGGACATCGACAAGGATCTGCATGACACGCTCCGCGAGGTGTTTGCGATGCGTCTTCGCATGGACCAGCTGCAGCGGTATGCCCGGCGGTATCCGGCGTGCTTCGCGGTGCATCTGGTTGCAGAGGGGATCTACGGGTATGAAGGCGGCAACTACTGGGGCGGGACACCTCTGGACCAGTATGGAAGTCGAAGTGACCAAACGGAAGCGGGAAAGCGGTTTGAGACAATTGTCGAGAACTATGGGCTGGAGTCTTTCCCGGGAAGAAAGCGGCGGTACGTCGATCTTATCATGCTGCACACGGCCTTGCCGAGCAGTGAGCTTTCGTCCTTCTTCGAGCATGCCGTATATCCCACGGTCCACGATTCTGATCGCTACAATGCCGAGCCGCGCGAACTCGTAAAGAATGCATGGGTCAGCCGTCCTCCCGGCAAGTACAAGCTCAACCAGGGCGTCAAAAACTTCCTCCAGCAGGGCGGTGAGGTCCCCGTTGACTTTGCAGCACGCTGCCTGAGTATGGCGCGGGAGGCCACTCAAGAGGGCCACGTCCCCGACGTAGACACGGTACGTCTCCCAGAGCGCGTTGTGCGTGCCTATGAAGCGTGGTGGCGTGACTATCGGCAGAGAAGCACAGTACGCTCAACTTCTGCGAAGGCACGTGCCAAGCCTGCACTTCAAGAACCTATAATCTGGTTCGATCCGGGCACATCAATGGTGATGGCGGATCTTCCCGCACAGACGCTGTCCGCACTTCAAGGCGATCAAGCACCCAGCGCATACTGGACCCTCGAACTGGAGGGACGCCCTGACGAGGCTCCAATACGTGTGGATGTTCACACGTACCGGACCGCTGACGGCTGGCGTTCTGAATCAGAGCAAGTTGCCCTTGAGCTACCGGCCCGGGCGTATACCATCCAGTGGCATCAAGGCAAGCATACGCAGACGTGGGAGCTTCCCGGACTCGCCCCCAATCGTCCTTTAATGACGTTTGATGCAGAAGAGCTGGAGTCGCTTGGTCTGGTTGATGCGTTGCCCGCTCAGTCGCTCTGGTTTTTGTATCCGACCCAGCATGCGTTGAGCGTGCCAGAAGGGCATCAAATTGAGGCCGATCGTACGCTCCACGATGAGTGGAATGAATACCAGGTTGCATGCTGGTCATTAAGCGGCGCAGCGCATGTTCAGCTCAACGGAGCGTCTGAGACAACATGGCCGGTTGTTGAGCAGGGGCAGGGCATGCGCCCGCAGATCATTGGAGGCGATACGCTCCCTGTTGGCGGCAAGCAAGATACCTACTACTCTGCCTTGCCGACGCTTCGCATCCCTGTGCCGCCGCAACGGGATGTCAGCGATGAAGCAGGTCAATGGCAGGTCAAGGTTGAAGAAGCCGGATCCTCCTCGGTCATGCATGCCCTCGGCGACCTCTTGTTCGAAGCCAACCGAGAGCGCCACGTTATTCAGATTCCCCTGGACCAGGTTGTCAGTCATATTGGCACGTATAAGGTCGGCCTTCGCGGCCCGCTTGGCCGGTCGAAAACCTTTTCGTTTACGTACACCGGTGGGGCACAGCTGCAGTATGTCGACTCCCATCCTCGTTTGCCCGACATCGAAGGCCGCTATAAGTCTGGCGTGGTGCTACTTACCCGTGGTGACGGGTTGCATTCAGAGGCCCCCGAAGACGGGCTGCGCATTGAGTCGCCAGCGGGCCATGTTGAACGACTTGTGTTAGCGGAGGACCAGTTACGTAGCACCGTCCGGCTTATCGATGATACATCGGGGGGCTCAGTAGATATTCCGGTGGTCGTTCCTGGAATTCATTGGGCGCTTCGAGGCGAATCGGGGATGCAAAGCTGGGCAACCAGACCGCTGCGCTACGCTATTGAGGAGTTGGACCAAACCCTGGAGTCCGAATTGATTGTCCGCCTGAACCCGTCAGGGCGAAGATTTTCGCTTGACGGCACGCTTACTGCCTATGCAGGTGAGACCCCTGTTCAGGAGTTGCAGTCTACCTCACGAGCACGGCATCAACTGCGCTTCAACTTACTTGAGCTACGGGACCGAGTACAGGCGACAGCAAAGCCGCTTGAACTTCGCCTACGTGTTGGCGACCAGACCATCCCTGTTGTGCGGCTCACGCCCTCGCTTCATGTGCAGGCGCTTTCGGTTGCTGCACGGAAGTTGGATGATCAGTGGAATGTAGACCTCTCTTGGGAAACAGGATCTCGTTCCGTGACAAACCGCCGCATTTACCTGTGGCCACTAGGGAGGCCCTGGGAAGACCCGCATTCTATTGACATTCCTGATCGGGTCGACCATCACCACCGCGCGCTTATTCCGCTGGATGAACTGGCCCCTGGTCGCTACCTCGCCGAACTGGTGCTTGTAGACCCCTGGAACCCGCGTCCTCCACAACGCCCGGCCTCAGATGCTGCAAACGTAGCATCCGTACGTGTTGGCTCAATGGGGGCAGAGCTCAAGCACGGATGGGAGGATACGCGCAGCGCCGCAGCACATTTAGAGCGTGCCCTTTTGTGTGACTCGTCCAGCGAAACCAGCCAGCATCTCCACAAGACGACTCAGCGTCTTGATCCCTCATCCATGGACATGGTGATACGAACGCTCTGGCAGATTCGCCACCATGCCTCGGCCATGAACCATGTCGGGCAACTGGACCAGGTCTATGATGAGCTCCGACGCTACGTATACGAGCACCCTGAGGCTGCAGCTAAAGCGCTTCGCAACGAACGTTTTGCCGGAGCGACCAAACAGGACAAAGCCCACTTTCTTGTTCAGATCGGTCTTCCTGCTAAGCTTACCCCCGCATCAGACTTTGGAGAAGCCGCTCGTCATGTGGCCTGGGAGCTGTGGGATACGCTCGGATGGATGGTCAGCACTCGGGCTCTGCTCGAGAACGACCCTGAAACGCTACGCCGCGCACAACGCTTCATCGGAATTGCGTCCCTTCGTTTAGCCGACCCTGGGTCGCATTCGACGGATGCGGCACCTCCCCTGCGTCCAGACGAAACGTGGCTCTCCATCGCAGAACTCTCTGAACACAAGATTGGCACCGTATCTCGCTCAAGCGACGTGCCGATACAGCTTCCGGTCCGTATTCTACAGCAGCAACAGGAGGCATTGAATGCCTCGCTTCGTGGCTATTTTGACGATGACAAGAGCTGGCTTGCCGTGAACTACGACTGGTTGGTCCAGGCAAAGCGACGTGACGAACGCCGGCGCGTCCTCAAACAGCTTCACGACTACAAGGGCCCGCTGCGAGCTGGCATTGAGCGTCTTACCGAGCATCATACATCGAACGTTGCCGCACTGGCTCAGGCGTATAGGACGCGATATTTAGCAAAGCCAGATAACACCCTGCAGCAAGTGCCTTTTCTTGTCGGGGCAACGGCTCTGCTTCAGCGCATGCATGCAGCCGGGCACGTTCGCCTGCAAATCTTTGAGGACCCAGCGGACCTCATCGAATGTGGCCGCCTCGCTCACGCCGGGTCGCGTGCGCTCTACGAACGCGACCTGTGTTTAGTCAGCCTATCGCTGCGTCAACAATCATCGGCATGACCACACGCGGTATAACGCCACGCGACATAGATTCTACCTTGACCGCCCTCTCAATTTCAACTGATCACAAAAAAGCATAGCCTCATGATTAACCCAATTGAGACCACCGAGTCCGTACGGGACAGCTACCTACGCTACTTGCGCTCTAACTACCCTTTTCAGGATATGGACCTTCGGGATGCTTTCCAGCAAGCCATAGCGGCTCCGGAAGCACTGGTAAAGGGGCCCATCTTGGAAAGCACGCCCCCCTTCAAAACCGGAAGCAGCATTGCCCGCTTTGTTGACGACCGTGTACTCAATGAAAACTTCGAGTCGTTGTGCTCAAGTGAGATGCCGTACGAGCGGCCCTTCTACCTTCACCAGGAGGAAGCCATCCGAAAGGTGGTCTCCGAGGAGCGCAATCTGGTGGTGGCAACCGGCACGGGGAGTGGAAAGACGGAAGCGTTCCTCGTCCCGATCTTTAACCATCTCCTGAACGAACGAGACAATGGCACGCTTAGTGAACCGGGCGTGCGGGCCCTGCTGCTCTACCCGATGAACGCTCTTGTCAATGATCAACTGAAACGACTACGAGGGATTCTCGAAGATCGGGACGTTCCCATTACCTTCGGGCGCTACACCGGTGAGACGAAGCATGAGCGTGAAGACGCAGAAGCGGCTTTCAGGAGCCAATTTCCAGATGAGCCCATCATCGAGAACGAGCTCCTATGCCGCAATGAGATGCGGGACACCCCTCCGCACATTCTTGTCACCAACTATGCGATGCTGGAGTATCTACTCTTGCGTCCTGAAGACCACATCTTCTTTGAAAACCAGGCGGACACCTGGAAATTTCTGGTGCTCGACGAGGCGCACACCTACGACGGCGCGGTTGGGATTGAGCTCGGAATGCTCATGCGCCGCCTCAAAGACCGCATCAGTGCCTCATCACTGACATGTGTGGCTACAAGTGCAACCATCGGGGGTGGAGAAGAGGACTTCTCCGACGTCGCTCAGTTTGCACAAAATCTATTTGGCGAGCCGTTCAGTTACGAAGACGATCCGGACGGCAAACGAGACGTAATCAAAGCCAAACGCCTCTCTGCTAAAACCACCCATGGGACTGCCTGGGGAAGCGGCACGTCTGCTCTTTACAGACCCCTACGCACCCAAGTGCAAGCACTATCGGATACGATAACCAACGAAGTGCCTGATGATGGGGGCGGCTTGCCTGCTGAGCAGGCTATTGAAGATGGATGGATTACCTCACCTGCTACCCCTGAAGATCAGCCGGCCAGCAAACCGACCCAGGAGTTACGCCAGGCAGTTGAGACGGCGGGAATGCCCCGTGTTGCCTCTGAGGCTTATGCAGAAACAGACCCGGATGCACCTGCGGCGGCCCAGGTCGGCGAGTTTCTTTTCCATGTGCTCAAGGGCGATCAGCGACTCCATGACCTGCGTGAGCACCTCGCTGGATCACCTCACGATGTGAGGCAGATAGCTCACAGCCTCTTCCCAGAGGATGAGAACCCAGAGGATACACTCACCGATCTGGTGCGCCTCGCCGTGCGAGCGCGTGAGCACCCTGAAGATCCCCCGTTACTCCCGGCCCGGTATCACGTCTTTGCGAAAGCCTTGGAAGGCGCTTTTGCCTGTTTGAATGCATCGGCGCACGACGACCACGCGCCCTACCTCAGTTTGAAGCGATATGAGAATTGCCCGTCATGCAGCGGTTCGGTGCAAGAACTTGCCAGTTGCAAGTTTTGCGGGGCGACCTACATCGTCGCCGACGTCCAGCCTGCTGACCGACCCAGTCATTTCCAGATTCAGCATATCAAGCTCCGGACAGGCCACCCGTCTACAGGCGCAAGGTCATATTTGCTGCTGGCTGATGCCGTTGCTGACCACGATGAGGATGAAGAGGTCGCTGTTAACGTAGAAGATGAGTTGGGAGACCATCTCACTCACACGTTCTGCACGGGGTGCGGTATCTCAGCTGTCGAGGTACCGCTGACCTGTAATTGCGAGGGAGCGGCTGACCGAATTCGAGTTCACGAGATCAAAATTGAGGGCGACGAACCTCCAAAGCAGTGTCTTGCATGCCAGAAGCGGTCGAGCCGCTCAGTCCTATACCGGTTTCTTACGGGCCAGGATGCCCCTGTGAGCGTACTGGCTACTCGTCTCTATCAGGCGCTACCGCCCTCTAATTCAGAGCAGCACCGCGCGTATCCGGGTGAAGGCCGGAAACTACTAACTTTTGCAGACAGTCGGCAAGACGCAGCATTCTTTGCCCCGTTTATGCAGCGCACGTACGACCGCATTCTGCACCGCCGCCTGCTCTTCAAATCTCTATGCGAGCATCCACATGGGCCCTCCGGCGACCTGCAGCTCCCCGACCTGATCCTGCCCCTTCGGAAAACAGCTGACGAGGTCGGGGTTTTCGATGCCGCGATGACCCCGTTGCAAAGCAAAAAAGAAGTTAGCAAATGGCTGGTTGGCGAGTTAGTGGCATGGGACACCCAGAAAAGTCTGGAGGGGGGTCGGGCTTCTTCGATTCGACCTTGCCTTTCCAGACAGCTGGTCACCTCCTCAGCCCTTGCAGAACCCACCTTGGAATCTTTCAAGTAGTGAAGCGCAGACGCTTATTACGTTGCTTCTAAATACGCTGCGTCGACAGGGTGCCGTAACAATGCCAGAAGGCGTTGATGCCCGAGATGATTACTTTAAGCCACGGAACCGTCCGCTATTCGTGAATGGAAGCCGATCGGATAGAAAGCAGGGCATTCTGAGCTGGTCTCCCGTACGGGGAAGTAATAAGCG
>CAZZCI010000090.1:0-2074 GCA_964653015.1 uncultured Rhodothermales bacterium | reverse complement strand
TAACGGCCCCCTCGGGTTATCGGTGTGATCAATGCGGCGAACGCACGCACTACAATGTGGCCCAAACATGCACAGCCATGTCGTGCACAGGTACGCTGCAACCTGTAGAAGGGCCTCCTCAAACCGCGGAGCATTATCGTGCTCTGTACCAAGACATGACGGCCTTACCTCTAGCCGCTGAGGAGCACACGGCACAGTGGACGAGCGAAAAGGCAAGCCAGGTGCAGTCCGACTTTATCAATGGGAAGGTGAACCTGCTCAGCTGCTCTACAACCTTCGAGTTGGGCGTTGACCTTGGTGGGCTTCAATCTGTGCTGATGCGCAACGTACCGCCTTCAACTGCCAATTACGTCCAGCGGGCCGGGCGAGCCGGGCGGCGCACCGACGCAGCGGCGCTGGTTATGACGTTTGCTCAGCGACGCTCTCATGACCTCACTCACTACCGAAACCCTATGCGTATGGTGGGAGGGCATGTTGCTCCCCCACGCATTGCCATCGCGAATCCCAAGATTGTGCGCCGCCATATGCAGGCGATACTGATTGCTGATTTTCTGTGGCAGGAGAAGCAGCGCGTTGGGCATAATCGTTATCGTCAGGTCAGTGATTTTTTCCTATCGGGGAGCGAAGACGACATATCCTCCGATCAGACAGGTGCAACCCGCCTCCGCGAGTTTGCAGAATCACACCCGGATCGGATTCTTAAGGCTTTTCAGCGCATCGTACCCAGGAAGCATGACCTTCATCGCCGTTTAGGTCTCGAGGAGTGGGAATGGCTCCGCACAGATGAAGGAGATGGTATGCTCGACCTCTTAGACCGCATCCAGCAAGAGGTCCAAGGGGACGCTACGTTGTACCAGGAACTGATTCACGAAGCAATAGAAGCGGAAAACTATAAGCGCGCTGATGGACTCAAAAGCGCCCTTAGAACCATTGAGAGTCGAAACCTGATTTCTTTTTTCGCCTCGCGCGGGCTGCTGCCTAAGTACGGGTTTCCCACCGATGTAGTCGAGATGCGCACCGATCACGTCGCGGCGAAGAACAGTAGGAGCATCGAACTACAACGCGACCTTCGCATCGCGATCGGGGAGTACGCGCCCGGGTCAGAGGTCGTAGCCGGAGGCCAGGTGTGGACCGGAGGTGGACTGCGTACCCTTCCTGACAAAGAGTGGCCTAAGCACGAATATGCCCAGTGCCCTAACTGTAAACGCTTTACGCAAGCACGGCACGAAGTCCCAGATATCTGTCCAGGATGTGGCAAAGCCCTATCTCGCAAGGGAGAATATCTGATTCCGGAATTTGGGTTTGTAGCGAGTCCCAATGTAAAGCGAACCGGAGGCAGAAGTCCCCGGCGTGGTTACCCCTCCAAAGTCTATTTCGATGATTATGAGGGGGAGTACCCGGACATGGAGGTCGTTGAGGAGCTGTGTGCTGGAGAGTCCATCGTCAAGGCTCGGTATTCCCGGTTCGGGCGGCTCGTAGTTGTAAACAGTGGCTCGAACAACCGGGGGTTCAAGGTCTGTTTCCAGTGTGGATACGGCATGCCGACCCCCGCTCCAGACTCCTCGTCGTCGGTCCCGGAAACCCATGATCATCCGCGAACCGGACGCTCGTGTTCAGGCACGTTGTACACCTATCATCTGGGTCACAATTTCCTGACGGACGTCGCCGAATTTCAGATACGGAGCAGGGTAGTGAAAGTAGGAGCCTCGCTCTTGTACGCCCTACTTGAAGGGGCTGCACAAGAGCTCAATATCAGCCGCGATGACATTGATGGTACATTGTATTGGTCCGAGCCCGGCCGCTCTCCTTCGCTCGTTCTCTTCGACTCAGTTCCCGGAGGGGCCGGTCATGTACGTCGGGTTGTTGAGAACGCAACCGCTGTATTCCAAGCTGCCCATGCTGTTGTGTCGCAGGAGTGCTGCGGCGCTGAAACCAGTTGCTATGAGTGTCTGCGCACGTATCGCAATCAATCGTTTCACGATAATCTGGTGCGTGGTCGTGCCCAAAATGGGTTGGGATATCTGGTGGATAACCATTTCCATATGTAATGGTATGGATGATACGCACTGGCGAA
>CAZZCI010000089.1:7163-8801 GCA_964653015.1 uncultured Rhodothermales bacterium | reverse complement strand
CCAAAAAACCTGTCATGGTGAGCGCAGCCGAACCATCTCCCCGACGCTCAGCAGGTTCTGATCGATCGAGCGGCCCTGCTCATTTCGGGGGAGATCTTTATTCGCTACGCTCATCAGTCGCTTCGCTCGTGTCAGGACTCTGCGTCTCCTAGGCGGAGCCGCTACGCTCAAGATGACATCATTTAAAGGAGTGCGGTGCAACCCAAATATTGATCTGTGACACATGTGCTCCCTGACGTACCGAGAAAACCGCACACTCTTGTCATTGCGAGCGCAGCGACGCAATCTCATGCCATCAGGCCGGATGCAGGCGCCCAATCAACGGCATAAGATCGTACCCCAGGAGCACTCGTTCGCTAGCGCTCACAGCGCCACGTTGGTCGCAAGCTCCCTCCTCGCGATGTACGACCGGCTTGGGCGCATTGACACGAGAAACACGAATCGTGTCCTCAACATCAAAAGCCCCCTCCAGCGGACGCGATGCAAGCGTCCACGGAGGGGGATTTCCTGTTTGATATACGCTTGCAAACGCAAGCTGTCTAGATAGCGCCTAACGAACGACGGTGATACGCTCCGTCGTCTGGAAGGACTCACCCTGCACGCGCACAAAATACATCCCGCTGCTTAGCGAGTTGGCGTCTACCGTCAACGTGAGCGACTCCTGCGCAGGCAACTCGCGGTCATGCACCACCGCAACTCGCTGTCCGAGCACGTTGTACAGCGCAGCCGTTACGTGCTGCGTTTCCTGTACTGTAAGATCAAGCTGTGCACGGGTCTGAGCAGGATTCGGATACGGAGCACTCAAGGCATACGCCTCCTCCAGCGTCATCTCTACCTCAATGTCCCCTGACAACTCTTCTGTGCCATCGGTATCAACCTGGCGCAGGCGGAACGTGTGAGTTCCATAGCTCAAGCCATCGGCATCAAGCTCAAAGCGATACGACTGCGCGCTGTCGGTTGTACCCTGGCCTTCTACGAAGCCTGCTTCCGTGAAGTCAGCCGCCTCGGGGGCTTGATGCTGCACGTAAAAGCCCGCATTATCGGTCTCTGAAGCGGTTTCCCACGTCAGCGCAATGCCGTCGGATGTACGGAGGCCCTCAAACGAGGTAAGTTCCACCGGCAGCGGGTTGCTATTCGATGCAAATACGAATTCACTGAAGCTATCGGTCGTGATGACCACTTCATTTTCGCCCGCGTCGAATGTGGCTCCAAGCGCCGCGAACGCTCCGCTGCCAAAGCCGGAACGACTGTAGACTTCAACATCCCCATCGAGAAGACCCGGGAAGGCATCGACATCGAAGCGCACCTCTGTGTTCGCGTCAAAGGTGAGGGTGCCCAGGGCATCGAGCACAATGCTGTATACGCTGACGTTATCTTCCGTAATGCCTTCTGTACCAGTGGGCATTGCATCAATGAAGCTGGCAGCTACATCACCCGAGCCGCTTACGCCGGAAAAGATGATGCGGATGCCGAGTGCTGGAAACTCGACTTCGCCATCGCTATCTACGAATGGCTCATCCGAGGTGTCGCTTACGGTAAGCGTGGCAGGAATCGATGCGGGACTGCCTGGTGCATTGGTGTCAAACCCAAGGTCTTGGGTATATTGCCCATCGGCTAAGGCATCGGCATCGAACGTGA
>CAZZCI010000089.1:0-7063 GCA_964653015.1 uncultured Rhodothermales bacterium | reverse complement strand
CTACCGGAGGCGCAATGGCTACCGCCAAGTTATCCTCCACGTAGTCGGTGTTGAAGGCGACCTGAAGGCCGTCGGTGCCGTCTTGGTTCTGGATACCAATAGTTGCCACATCCGTTTCACCATCCATATCCAGATACTGGTATTGGATAGACCCATCCTGATTCAAGATGACCTGGAAGGTATAGGCGCTCGTGGTACCGCCGAAGGCAAACGGGGGGACCTCATCATATTGAACAATGAAGCGATCATTGGCGCTATCGTCGTAAGCATAAATTTGCCCATCATCACTCGGGTCAAGATCGGTCCAAAACGGCGCAATGCTTGGATTGCCGTTGCCCGGAATTTCTGCATTGAAGAACCCAGGCGCATTTCCGGTGAAAGTAAGCGCTCCATTGTCGCCAACATTAATCTGGGAGAAATCACTTCCGTAGAAGGGAAAGTCGAACGGTAGGTCTACCGTTTCGATGTCTTCGTCTCCGATGGAAAGCGCATCCCCATCACCGGAGATATCCACCCAGTCAAAGCTTGGCCCGCCGGCTTCGTTGCTGTCGATCCAGGTGTAACCAAAGGCATCGGGTCCGCCAGCGCCCAGCAGCACAGGGTGGCCTTCTCCAGCAAGGGGATCGGGCGCTCCCTTTTCGAGCGAGCGAGGCGTTCCCGCAATGGGCGACGTGTCGTTCGGTTGTACCCCCGGCTGACTGAGTACATTCATCGCAGCAAAGCCGGGAAAGCTGTACTCCAGCGTACTCCCGGCTTCCCCGGTATTTTCTAAGGAAAGCGTTACCTGCTCTTGTGTGCCAGAAGACTGCACATTGTAGAGTGCATCAGGCGTGAGTGCTACTTCGGGAGTGGCCTCAGTGAACTCGACTTGAGGGCGTACAAACAGGGACCTGTAGTCGGGAAAAGCCTCTTCACCGAGTTTCTGCCAGTCATTGTCGTCGGTGCGAAACCATCCGTTTTGCTCGATCGTGTTGGAGTCCTCATCAGCCGCCACGAAAACATTGGGGTCGCTTGGTTCGAAGCGAGCGCCAATAAATATCTGCTCATTTTGCCCTACCGAGATATCGAGTGGGCCAAGGTCTACCGTGTACCATGCAGGGTTAGCAGGGATACCATCCGGAAGATTGGTAGCGGTCGCACTTACCGAAGCTAACTCTGTGCTTGGTTCAGTACCGGAAGTGCCATAGACGACCAGTTCAAAGTCTACATTTTCTGCGCCCAGACTCAAGAAGGAGATACAGACTGTTTGCAGTGTTGCTTCAAAGCCGGGCTCAAAGCCTTGCACGACCTGAACCTCATCAGCCACAGCTGGATTTCCTGAATATCCATTGTCAATCCCCCCGTCATCATGGATAATCAGTCCCTCTGCACCATCGCAGTCAAAACCATTACTCAGCATCGCGTGCGAGGCAGTAGGGGGATTGCCATCGGTTGCTTCGAGCAAACTCAATGGGCTAGCTAATTCGGAGCCAGATTCAAAAGAGGCTTGCTGGGCCCAAGTGGTTGTGGTGAAACCCACAAGTAAAACAACAAATAGGCCTATCAGACAAAACGTGCGAAGCGCACGTCGGGCTGTCGGGGGAATAGATAGTTGTGTAATCAGATGTACCATAACATCTAACGCTATAATTAAAATTAATAAACGACATAGAGAGGCAATACGGCAGCTATGAGCCAACGAGCAAATTATCGGGTGGTAGCGATAGATATAGCAGTTCTACCATTCCGATGGAGCGGGGAGACGGCTCGCTTCGGGCATACAGGCGTGTATGGATCACATGACGATGCCATACACGACGATGCGTGTGGCTTTTGTTGCTGTATAACTAAGCAGACTCCTACTAGAGATACGACACTTAAATTAGCAGGTACAACATTGTGTGTTTGCTTAGATTGCTCCTCTAAAATGAGTTTTGCAAAGTATAACAGGTTTGACACACATTGTCAAATTCTTTAAAGTATATTTTTCAGGGTGCTGATTTTTAGAGTGTTACGCAACAATTAGCGATGGAATGATCGTCCATAACCCCCTGTCTCCCGTAACATTGTCGGAAGAGTCCAGACGAAGACCGCACTTGCCTACAGGCAAAACGTTATGCTAACCTATTGCCACTGCAATGGTGGTTCTCGCTTTACCCAACAGCATAGCTTCTGCGGCGCTGCCCCCGTTGGCGATCCGCTGGTATCTACATGACTTTCCCAAAGGCATTTTCCAACTCCGACGATTCTGGTACACGCCCCGATGCAGAAGAGCGTGCGCGGTGCTACCGGAAGCAGGTGCAGGCGCTGGCCGATGCCCGTTTTCAGGTAGTCTACAATAAAGAGGACGATGCATGTCAGGCAACCGTTGACTGGCCCACGACAGATCAGGCCGCTACGGTGCGCCATTTACTGAGCACACAGCGCGAGGTGATACACGCCCTTCACGAGGCACAGGCAACAAATGCACCCGTTACATTTGCACTGCGCAACGGGCCCACAATAGCCTGGTCTGGCACCATACACGTTGTAGAGGCCTCTGAACAACACGTCAAGGGACGTGGGGTGCTTAAGCGCACGGTGCCGGATGCAGATCCTGACATCGAGCCACTCCACCGCGAGTTGCTTGAAATGCTCCCCGATGCGCTACTCATTGTTGGATCCAACGATCGCATTTGCTATGCGAACTCGGCAGCTGTTTCTATGACAGGAGCCGCCTCGCTGCAGGCACTTCTGGGGCAGTCGATCTGGAGCTATATTCCTGATCGGAGTCGGTCGGAGGCGATACGGCGGCGCAAGCAAGTACGTACGGGCACAGCAATCGACTTTGCTCGACACACGCTGCAAACCCGGCACGGGAAGCGCCGCATCGTAGAATCGGCCTCGGTGCCCATCGTGTATCAGGGACGCCACGCCGCGCTCATAGCCGTACGCGACCTGACCGGGCGCGAGCAGCTTTCGGAGACGCTAACCCGCACGCTTCAACTATTTGACACCGCATTTCAACTCGGCCCCGCGGCCTTGATCGTTCGACTTCGAGACGGCATTATTCTCGAAGTAAGCGAACGGATGGAAACGCTGGTTGGACTTTCAACAGCAGATTTAGCCGGGCAGCAGTTGCATACGCTTGATTTAGACGTTTCGGAATCGATGCGTCGCACCCTTACACGCGAACTGTTGGCCACGCGCTCGATTCACGACCGCGAAGTAACCATCCAACCAGCCCACGGCGCCTCACGCACGGTGCTCGTAAGTGCTGGCATCACCATATTCGACGGCGATGCCTGTGCGCTGATTAGTGCTGTAGATATCACCGAGCGCAAACAGGCCTTTGAACAAGCCCGCGAAAGTCAGGCGCTCATGGAGAATATCTTTCGGATGAGCCCCTCCCCACTGGCGATTTGTCGCCTCGACGACGGGGTATACCTCAATGCAAACGACGCGCTGTGCACCCTGGTCGACCATCCACGCTCTGAGATTATAGGCGCTTCCGATGACGAACTGAACCTGTGGACGGATGCCACGCAGCGCGAGACTGTGTTCGAAACGGTTCGCAAAGACGGCATGTGCACGGACGTACACGCCCAATTTTGCACTGCTTCCGGAGACCGTGTGGACGTGCTGTGCTCACTGCAACGACTGCGGATCAACGATGATACGTGTGCAGTGCTGGCCCTCACAGATATTACGCAGCGCGAGGCCGCTCGACAGGCGCTTGTAGAAGCCAAACAAAAAGCTGAAGATGTCGCCCACTTCCGTTCAGCCGTTCTTACCAACATTACCCACGAAATGCGCACCCCCATGACCGTAATTCTTGGGTTTACCCCCACCTTGCGGCAGGGCCTCGACGAAAGCTATACACGCTTTGTTGACATCATTGAACGCAGCGGACGCCGTTTGCTGTTTACGCTCGATTCGCTTCTTGATTTGGCTCAACTGGAAGCCGGCACCCTCGATTTAGAATGCACGGTCCACAACATCCCTGAACTGGTACACCAACTCACGGGCAGCTTGGTCGAACGCATTGAAGCGAAAGGGCTCACGTTTGAGTTAACGGTCAACGAAGCCCCTATTTTTTCCGAGACCGATAGCGATCTGCTAGAACGGGTGTTGAACCATGTCCTCGATAACGCCATCAAGTTTACCGAATCGGGCGGCATCACAGTAACCATCGACACCAACGATAACGAGGTACTTATCAAAATCGCCGATACGGGAACGGGCATTGATGGGCAGTTTTTACCGCGCGCGTTCGACGCCTTTACACAAGAAAGCGAAGGGCTGGCACGTACCCACCAGGGCAGCGGGCTGGGACTTACTGTGTGCAAGCGCATCATGGAACGCCTCAACGGATCGATTCACATCGAAACCGAGAAAAGCGTAGGTAGCACCGTTACGCTCCGTCTCCCTCAGTCTTCAGAATCTGCAAAAACCAGAAGCATGCCGGTTGATGGGTAGCCTGAGATCTCTGGTAACAGAACACCCAATCCCATGCGTTGTGTAGATGCATCAATCACACACTGTAAATCATGCAGTGTAAAGCGTGCGGGGCAACCAACTGCACACGTTGTCGATGATTGTGGACACCTTGCCCCGCCCAGATGCTTTACACACGGCGCTGAACAATAAAAGTGGGAGGTGGCTCGTTCCTTGTACAGACTGCTTCCCACATGGTCTATTACCGATTTGACGGAAGCAGTTCTATGCAACCAACCGACGAAGCGCTTGTCACAGCGTATCTGGAATCGGGCGACGAGCACGCCTTCCGGATGCTGGTGGAACGGAGACAAGACCAAATTTTTGGATACATCATGGGCATGGTTCACGACCGGGCCGTTGCAAACGATCTGTTTCAAGATACGTTTGAGCGGGTCATCAAAGCCATGAACGACCGGCGCGGGTCGTACTCCCACAATGGCCAGTGGCTTAGCTGGGTGATGCGCATCGCACGCAACGCCACGATTGACTATCTGCGCAAGCAAAAGAAATGGTCGGATGTGCCGGATGGCGAAGATAATGGCCGTTCGTTTTGGGATACGCTGCAGAGCGACACCCCCTCGGCAGAGGCCGCCCTGCACCGCGATCAGCAACGCAAAGTGCTGCACACCCACATCCGCAAGCTAGCTCCTGAACAACGCGAAGTGCTGTTGCTACGACAAGAGACCGACCTCACGTTTCGCGAAATTGCGGAGCTTACAGGGGTCTCGATCAACACAGCACTTGGTCGAATGCGCTATGCGCTCAAAAATTTGCGGGGCATGCTCGAAGACGAAATAGACGAACAAGCGCTTGTCGGGTCCATGCAAAACCCCTAATACCGGGGAGCACGTTCGCCACTTGTTTTACCAAACGATCTGCGCTCGTATGCCCAACGATACAACACATCGCCTTCTCTTTCATCTTTACGATGAGGCCGACCTGGATGACGAAACACGGGCGCGCCTTCGTCATGACGACGACCTGGCTGAAACGTGGGCGGCCCTACAAGCCACCAAGGCCCACCTCGACGACCAACCCTCCGAAACGCCTCGGCCATCCGTTGTAGACCGCATTGTATCCACCGCCAAACAGGAGGCCGACAAAACTGCGGGGGGCTCTCTTCCCGAACATGGCGATGGAGTGCCGTACTCCAACCACCGCGGATACACGCCCGATCGCCCGATTCCCAGCGACCGAGACGCCCGTCCGCGTTCCCAGCACGAACCGTCCGAAGCCTCGCCTCGTGTCTCGCGCACCGCTGTACACGGAGGCATAACCGCTCTGGTTTTGCTCATAGCCATCGGACTGCTGCTTCCTGTTTCCGGTGCGTTTGACACCTCTGAACCCACCGACGCCCCCATTGCTGGGGTGCAAGCCAGCGACTTGCCTGCATGGGATGAGCCCAGTACCATGGCCGAACTACACGGACACGCCCACGCCATCCAGGAACGGATGCCTGCTTCAATGTCCGATGTGGTGCCTGTTGGCGTTCATGTTCACCCGTAACCGTTGCTACTCATGTCGTTTACATATCCCTCCTCTACATCCACGCCCCTTCTTGTCGTCCTCGGCCTGCTGATGAGCCTGCTGACTGTTGGCCATACGCCGGAGAGTATGGCCCAAACATCGGTAGAGCGTACTCTTCATATTCAGGAGGGAACGGTATATATTGACGGTGCCCCCGTTCCTGAATCTGAGCTGCCCGCTTCGCTGTCAGTAGACGGCCTTGAGCTGCAGTACCAGGTATATGGAATGGCAGAACCGGTGCTTCGCATCCAGGGCAACACGTACCAGCTCACGTCCAACACGCTCAAACCGATAGACCACGCCCCCCCGAATCAGATAAACGGTTCGCCTCTCGGAAACGCCCCCGATGGAGCCGATGCTCACCTACAGGCTCTGCGCGCGCAAGAGCAAACGCTATATGAGTACGTGCGTCGCGAGTATGAAATGGAGCGCGCGGTGCGTCAACGGGCCCAACGGATTCATCAGATGCGTCCTGGCTCGCAACGCGCAGCCCACCTCGACACGCTGCGCCAGACGGTAGAGGAGTTGTTTGACTTGAAGCAGGCCAATCGATACCGTGAGATTGAACACCTGGAGCAGCAAATTGAACAGCTCCGCGAGCGAAATGAAGAACGTCAAACGCATCGTGATGCCATGATTTCGTATCGCATCCAGCAACTGGTGCATGGCCTTGATGGCATCCCCGATGAAGACGAAGGATCGTAGTGCTGTGTCACACCTGAATGTTATGGTATGGAGTGGACTCGCGTTGAAGCATCTCAACCCAAATGTTCTGTCATGTTGAGCAAGCGGAGGGCCCCCAGGGCCCGAAGCGCGTCGAAACATCTCCTCGGCGCTCAGCAGCTACTGGCAAACCAACAGCCCTGCCCAGTTCGTGGGAGATCTTTACTCACTGCGTTCGTCAGTCGCTACGCTCGTGTCAGGACTCCGCACCTGCTAGACGCAGTTGCTCCGCTCAAGATGACATCATTAAGACGGGAGTGTTGCAACCCGAAGATTGACCTGTGACAGAACAGTAGGGCGTGCCTCTGGTGCATTGCGACAAGGAGATGTGGGGTGTTAGATGAGTAGCGATCTT
>CAZZCI010000088.1:2626-8861 GCA_964653015.1 uncultured Rhodothermales bacterium | reverse complement strand
CGTCGAACTTCGGGTCACGCATGGGCCCCTAACGCACGCACCGAAAAAACCCGCCCCCCTGTCATTGCGAGCGCAGCGACGCAATCTCATGCCATCAGGCCGGATGCAGCCGCCCAAGCAACGGCTTGAGATCGCACCCCAGGAGTACTCAGACTACGCCCAGCGCCGCACCAGTCGCAGGGCTCCCTCCTCGCAATGTCAGTTGTAAACTGGCACCGGCATGCATGGTGATGACGCCTAATCCACACCATGATCGCAATGATTGTATCGCGCGGTTAGAGGCGATCAAGCAAGATAAAAATGGAGAGCAGTGAGGCTACGGTTCCCGTCACTTGGTTGAGATCGCGCCAGGAGAAGCGGCGGCGTGTTTGCGTGTCAATTACCATAACGTCGCGTTCGCGAATCTGGGGAAAGTCTACGCTTCGCGCAAAGATGTCTTCGAGATCAGCTTCAAAAACCGGTCGGCCACCACGGTCGCCATCTCGGTACAACCGCACGGTATGGGTCTGGCGCCGCTCTGGGTTGGTTTCGCTAAGGGCGACCCGTGAGACGGCACTTACCACCTCCAGAAAGTCGGCGTTTTCTTCAATCGTCCAAACACCGGTTTGCGCATTGCCCCACACAAACATCGTAGTGCGTGGTACACCGGGACGTCCGTAATCTTGAACGCCTGGGTTTTCGGTGATCGCCTGTGCGTGAATGGGTTCGACCCAAAGAAACGGGCACAGAACAATTAGGCTAGCTATCGCTGCCGCACGCAGTCTTTGGCGGCACCATGAAATCGCGGAATATGTCTTCATCGAACTGGGGGGTTGGGGGGTAAAGCGGGCCGTGGTTATAAAACGCAATGTGCAGCGCCCGCTGTCTACCCATTGCAAAAACAGGGTTTTACGAGGTCGTCTCGGGCATGTACGTATACGAACTATCGTACCCATAGCCGTAGCGGTAGGCATACGAGTCGCTTTGGGCTGCATCGAACCGGTTGAATATCACCCCGGCTAGCGGCACGTTGATGGCAGCAAAGGTTTGCTCGACCGACTGAAGCGCTCGCAGATCGGTTTTGTTAGCCGAAGCCACCACCAACACGGCATCGCACAGCGCACTCATTACAAGTGCGTCGGTTGCACCAAGCACGGGCGGCGTGTCTACAATAACCACGTCGCAACGCTCGCGCCCCATCTCAATGAGACGCTCCATGCGCTCTGAATCGAGCAATTCAGTGGGGGGCACTTTGGTGGCCCCTGCAGGCACACAGTAAAAGTTCTCAATGAACGTGCGTTGGACCACATCATGCTTTTCGTTGTGCAGCAGCATTTCAGCAAGCCCCGGTGAGCGATCGATGCCCAGCACCTTGTGGATGGTTGGACGCCGCAAATCAGCATCGACCAGAAGCACTTTGCGTCCGCTAAGAGCAATCGTGATAGCCAGGTTAACAGCCGTTGTGCTTTTGCCGTCGCCCGGCTCTGGACTTGTAACCATGAGTACTTGCGAGTCGGCATCCAGCTCTTTCTGTGCAAACTGCAGATTGGTGCGCACCAATCGGTAGTTCTCGGTAATAGGCGACCATGGGTTCAGCAACGGCATCAGCGCTGTGCTAAGCGGGCGCCCATTCACTTCAACCGTCTGCTTGCCGTTAAATGAGCTCTTGATTTCCCGCTTCATATCGGGAATGACGCCCACCAGGCTAAATCCACTGTTCTGAATGTCTTCTGGGTTGTAGATCTGCCAGTTCATAGCCTGTCGTACAAATGCCCCGCCGATGCCAAATGCGAGCCCGAGCAGCAGCCCCAAGATCAGGTTTTGCTGTACGTTTGGGCTGACCGGGAGCATGGGTACCGAGGCCGTCCGAACCACCTGCACGTAGCCCAATTCCGACTCTTCAGTAACTACCGTACGTTGCAGTTCCATAGCCATATCGGCATAGAACCGCTCGGCCTGATTCAGGCGGCGAGCTAGCTGTTCGCGCTCTACCGTTTGTCCCGGAATCTGCTCGATACGGCTTTCGTGGTTATTGATGCGCGTATGGAGACGCTCAATGCGGCCTTCAAGCTGACGCACAGTCGCCTCTTGCTCGGTTAGGCGCGCACGCAAGGTGGCTAACCGCTCGATGGCGGTGCCCCCTATTAGATCAGGATCTGCCGTAGCGGTTGCTGCAATGAGCGAATCGTTGAGGCGCTGCTTGCGATCTTGCAGGCTTTCGATTTGGTTTACGATGTTGGCCAGTTCGGGGACCTGCGACTCGTTCCCACGCAGTGCGGGATTGTTGCGATAATACACTTCGGCCTGCCCCTCTAGCTGTGCCATCTCCTGATCAGCAGTGGCAAGACGGTTTTGGAGCGCCTGCACCGACTGATCGCGCTCTACATCTCCTTCAAACTGCGCTTCGGCACGTGATAAACGGTCCCGCACGGTTTCAAGGGTGCGTACTTCTTCTTGCAGTTGAAACTCCAACTGGTCGCGTTGCCCAACCATCTCCACATACTCAGCTGCTACGCGATTGCCATCTTGGCCATCCACAGCAATAGCATTGGCCTGGGCAAATCGCTGCCACTCCTGTTCTATATTTCCAATTTCGCGCTCTCGATTTTCGAGCTGTGACTCCAAAAACTGGCGGGCGGCACTCACCCCAGCACGGGCGGTTTCCCGGCTGTACGAACGATATGCTTCCGAGTACACATTGGCAACGGTAGCTGCCTCCGTTGGGTACTGGCTAAGCGCGGTAATACGGATCATGCTCTGTTCGGGGATCGCCGTAAAGCCCACCATGTCTTGGAGGCGCTCCATCACCTCATAATCGGACACATCGGCTCCTTCTTCGGCCTCAAACAACGCCATCGGGGTGCTGAGAGTGTCGGAGATGGTACGCAATTCCTGAACGACGCGAAGCGCTAATGAGCCGGAGTGCTCTAATACGCCGATTTCATTTTCTAGCTCGGGCATCAAGTCGATGCGCACGGTGGGGGCCTGTTGGGGTCGCTCGACCTGCACCATGGCCACAGCTTCATATTCGGGAGCCACGACAAACGTGTACGCAGCAAACGCCGAGATCATGAGCAAGCAGGTCCCTACAATGATCCACTTGCCCCGCTTAATCGTGCTCCACACCATGTTAAGATCTACTGCTGCAGACTCTCCGTGTGTATCGGTAGCACTCGAAAGACCAATGCCTTCCACTTTTTTGCGAGGCCGGTCTAGGGCATTATTCGATTCGTTGTTCATTGCATTGGGGGGTAAACGTTACAAAAGCAGGGAACTAATTAGGGGGGTTAATGAGCGCCACTACCCGAACAAACGACGGGTACCGTGCGCGCCAGGACGTACAGATCAAGCCATGGTGACCAATTGTGCACATAGTGAATATCCAGATCGATACGGACATCAAAACTCACTGCGTTGCGCCCCGATACTTGCCACAGACCCGTAATACCCGGAGGCGTTTGAAGCACTACGCGGTTCATTCCACGCATTTGAAACAGCTCCTTGGGCATGTAGGCGCGAGGCCCTACAAGGCTCATCTCGCCACGCAGCACATTGATGAGCTGCGGCAGTTCGTCGAGGCTATACCGACGCATCCACTGCCCGACTGCTGTAACCCGAGGATCATTCTGAAGCTTATGGTATCGTTCGTATTCAGCCCGGCTGACTGGATCATGAGAGAGCAGTTTGTCGAGTCGGGCATCAGCATCGGTAAACATAGTCCGAAACTTGAGGACGGTAAAGCTGCGCCCTTGGTAACCCATTCGGGTCTGCCGGTAGAACACAGGCCCCGACGAGGACATGCGCACCGCCCCTGCCAGTACGGTTAACACAGGGAACAGTATAAAGAGAAGGACCAGCGCCCCCACCACGTCGATGGTTCGCTTCACAAAACGCGCTACCGGCTGATGCTGTAGATGCCGAATGCCAAAGCCATAGAGCCCTTCGCAGGTAGGCGTCGTCGTCCAGGCTGCTACCATACCCTGCGTAGGAGGCACTACGAACACGTGCTCAAAGAACTGACTGTAAGAGGCGAACCGGCGGGCACGCTGCTCTCCGTCTCCCTGCGTATCTGCAATAATAGCGTAGGGCACTTGGTAACGTTTTGCCCACTGCAATGCAGCTTCAGAGGCTTGTTCGGGATGCACTCCGTGTAGAGGTGTACATACCGCAACAGGCCGTAAGCCGATTTCAGGCCATCGGCGCAGGGTATCGGTGATGCGAGCAGCTTGATCGCCGGCCCCGACCACGACAGCAGGCAATCCCCACCACGGCAGTTGAGCACCTACGATGCGTGTCATGGTGCGTACAACGGGCAACACGGCCATTGCTACGACGCCTCCTCCTGCTACGAGTAGGGTATAGCCTACTTCCTGGGTGAGGGCATACATCAAGAACGCTCCCCCTAAGGCGCACACGGCAACAAGGTTGAACAGAAAACGCAACTCATGCACCGGATGCTGTACCACCGTACGGTATGTGCCCAAGCTTCCGTATAATGCAAGCATACCGGCAACCACCCAAGGCGTCGCGTGCATGACCGAATCAGCAAGACTGGGCATGACCCACAGGCTGGCGACATATACTACGTACATCACAAATGCCACAGCGAGGGTATCTCCAGCTAAAAGCACAGCTGTGGTACGCCACGGCGCCGTTTGCGCCACAGCCACGTCTTGTTGCGTGACGTTGCGTGCCGGCTGCATGACGGCTGTGGGGGCTCCTGCCGGAACAGCCGGAACAGAAATCATGGGAGACCTATCAAGAAGCGACATGGGACCGCGCATTAACGTGAGGGGGGATCTGCGAATATATCGGTCGCCCAGGGCGTGTCCGACTGAAATGCTGTGTAGCTGCGATGTACAAGGTGGCGAAACGCCTGCCGGAAACGGTCGGGGCTAAACTGTTCTGCTTGGGCACGAATGCGCACCGGATCAAGCGGCTCATCGAGACGCTCAAAACGAAACACGGCTTGTGCTACTGATTCAGCGGTCTGTTTGTGGAAGAATAGTCCAGTCGTGCCTGGCACTACGGTTTCTGTTACCCCGCCTTGTCCATATGCAATAACGGGTGTTCCACAAGCTTGCGCTTCCACAGGTGTGATGCCAAAATCTTCTTCCGCAGCATACACAAATGCCCGTGCATGCTGCATGTAGTATCGCACCGCCTCTTCGGGCTGATGTCCCAACAACGTAATATTGGGGCCTGCTTTGCGGGCTAATGCCTCTCGCTCGGGGCCATCTCCAATGACGATCAGTTCCTTGTCAGGCATCTCTGCAAACGCGTCGATGATTAAGTCAACCCGCTTGTAGGGCACGAGCCGCGACATTGTCAGAAAGTAGTCCTCTTTATCCGGTTGTAGCGTAAACGCGTTGATGTCTACTGGTGGATACACCACGTGGGCACGGCGCCGATACGTCTTCCAGATACGACGTGCTACGTACTTAGAGTTGGCAACATACACGTCTACACGCGGGGCGGCAGCTGCATCATAAAGCCGCATGTAATGCAAGATGAGGCGCGCTATGGCACTGCGCATCCCTTTCGTAAGCCCTCCTTGCTCTAAATGGTCGTGATACAAATCCCAGGCATAGCGCATTGGGCTATGCACATAGCTGATGTGCAACTGATCAGAACGCGTTAGAATACCTTTGGCCACCGCATAACTTGACGACACCACCACATCATGATCGCGAAGGTCAAACTGTTCAATAGCAAGTGGCGCCAAGGGGAGATAATACCGGTATCCTTTTCGTGCGAAGGGGAGGCGTTGAATGAATGAAGTTGTTACCTGCTTGTCTTGCAGAAAAGCGCGCTGATCGTCGGGCACGTAGTCAATGAGACTGTACAGCGCTGCCGTTGGAAGCGCATGAATCATCTGCTCCAGAACGCGCTCGGCCCCGGCGTATACAGGCAACCAGTCATGAACCAGAGCCGGTTGTGTGATGGCCCGCATAGCAGATCGATCCACGGTAAACGATCCGTTGGTCGATGGAGCGCCTTGCGCCGCCCCATCGCCCTGGCTATCTGCAGCGGTTGTGCGTTGCTCCCCCAAATGTGAATGCGAGAAATCGTTTTTCATGAGGCGTCTCGTCGAAGAAATATCGCGGAGGCTGTATCGGAAAAAGACACCCCTAAGCTACGATGCAATGGGGGCAGTGGCTGTATCAACAGAGCGCACATACCCCCTGATAAGTGGCACAGCACCCATCTACTTTCGGCGCCCCCTTGGCGCCTTCTGATGCGTGCAAAGTACGCG
>CAZZCI010000088.1:0-2526 GCA_964653015.1 uncultured Rhodothermales bacterium | reverse complement strand
ACGGCATACTGCAAGAGTTCAGATACTGTGTCGAACCCCAATTTCTCTTTGGCACGCCGGCGATACGTTTCAATGGTTTTGCGACTCAAGTCTAGCTTAGTGGCAATATCGCGAACCGTCTCACCTTTCCCCAACAGCCGAAACACCGTCATTTCACGATCGGTGAGCTTCTCGGTAGTTGCTCCAACCTCATAGTCTTGCTGCCGGATTACTTTGCCAAGTATACGCGAAGACATACGGCGGCTTAAATACACATTTCCTCCATGCACACTCTCAATAGCCTGAATGACTTCATTGGTTGGTTTTGTTTTCATGACATACGAAGCCGCGCCAGCACGCAGAGCGCGTTCGGCATACACGGATTCATCATACATAGAGTACACAACGATCCGGACCTCGGGGAGCTCGGTTCGAAGCCGTTCAATTAAATCAAGACCGTGCATATCTTTGAGTGAAATATCGACCACAGCTACATCAGGCGGACGGCGCTTCATGCGCTCTAACGCCTCTGAACCGGTGCTTGCCTCGCCACTCACACGCATATTGACGCGCTGCGATATAGTGGCTCCAATGGCCTCACGAACGGCGGGGTGATCGTCCACAATAAACACGTGGGTACGGCCTCCTGCAGCGGGAGACGGACCAGAGGGGGCGGCTTGCTGTTGAGAAGTCATAACAAATGCAGGAATCTCCAAATACATGAGAATAGATCACCTGCCTATGATCGTGTGCGAAGCCACAGAGCGGCATTCGTCACATGGGGGGCGATCTCAGGGTAGGAGGTGTGCTGCCATCAACACACGCTGAATATACTACACCGGTCACCGGATCAACGGCTAATTGCACGCGCGTTTGGGGGCACATCAAGCGCATTTTAGCTGTGCCCAAAAGGCGTACTCCCAATGTAAGTTTTGGCGTGTGCCTGCGTCAGAAGACGTGTAGTTGCCTCACTGTTCAGTATTCGCTGTCTCCGGTCGATGCATCCACAAGCACAAAAAACGCCCTGCAGTGCTCCTACAGGGCGTTTCTCTTTCAGATTTGGACGTGTGCTATAGCCGCTTCTGTGGTTCGCAGTGTAATTCAGGATGCTCCCTCAAGATGGCCAGACACAAATTTGATTCAGGCTTTATCTAAGGTAGCAAGGTGCTATTTTGGATCCATCTGCTGTGTTGTCTGCATGCGTTTCGCTTTTGTTCACACGCTTTACGATTAAACTTCCTCAGGTTGTACGGTATCGTCAGTTCCTTGGCCATACGTCCACTGTACAGCATACTGCAAGAGCTCAGACACCGTGTCGAACCCTAGCTTCTCTTTGGCACGACGGCGATACGTTTCAATGGTCTTACGTGTGAGATTTAAGCGCTCTTGAATGTCTTTGATGCTGTATCCCTGGCCAAGCATTTGAAAGACCGCCATCTCCCGGTCCGTAAGATCGTCAATGGGAAAACTGGGCGACGAAGAACGCCCCATTGCTACCTTGTTCAGAATGCGCGACGCCATCCGGCGACTCAGATAGACTTCCCCGTCGTTCACGCGACGGATGGCTTTGAGCATGCTTTGTGTGGGCTCACTCTTCATGAGATACCCCGAAGCGCCTGCTCGGATGGCTCGTTCGGCATATACGTTCTCATCATACATCGAGAACACGATCATCTTCACTTCTGGATACTGCGCTCGAATGTTTTGGACCAGGTCGAGCCCATGGCCATCATCCAAGGAAATATCCACAATAGCAACATCGGGTTTTTCTTGCTCGACCATGTGAAAGGCTTCATCAGCCGAACTTGTCTCACCACAGATGTCCATGTCAATGGTCTGATCAATGGTGTCAGCAATCGCTTCGCGAATCGCCGGGTGGTCATCCACAAGAAAAACTCGTATGTGATCGGTACGCGTCTTAGAGGCGGTGTTTTTCATAACGAAATGGGGATTGATTGAGCGTACGGTTGGGAGGAAACCGGTAGCACGTTGTGTGCTCTCCAGTACAAGTACTTATTGATAAACCACTCTTGCGGTTGGATGCCTAAGCATACGGTATGTACGGTAGTACGGCTATACACTTTTGGCGTATTGTACTATGCGCTAACACACCTCACGTCCATTAACGCCGAAAGCTCCCGCTACCATCTCTTTTTCCTTCTTTAACATTCCGCAGTGACCCAATATACACCTAATTCATTATATTTACACATATCTAACATGCTGGTTTTACTTTGTCGGCGAACGTACCATTCACTGCTGTCAAGCCCGCTTCGAAAGGTGCGTCGCCGAAAATCGGGGCCGCTCACGACGTTGTGAACGAATGGCTATGTTTTTGCTTCAGGCTATCATTTTTTTGTAGAGAGTCACCAATCGATCGCCCATATCCTCCCACTGAAACTGATCAGCGGCTTCGCGAGCTCGTTTCGCATAGGCCTGATACTGGGCGGGATCATCCATCCAACGTTGTAACGCCGAAACCACAGCTTCTGCATCACCCGGGGGCACAGCCACTCCACATCCATGCCGCTCAATAAACGATTGCCA
>CAZZCI010000087.1:7374-8870 GCA_964653015.1 uncultured Rhodothermales bacterium | reverse complement strand
ACCTCTAAATCGGCTCGTGTATATGTGCCGCGCGGCAAGGCCGTGTCGCTGTAACCACGCGGCATAAACTGCTCCAGGTTGAAAATAGCACCCTGATTCTGACTCAACGCCTGCATCCCCACGCGTACCCCCGTGTTAAACCGGTCGAACCATGGTAGATACGCGCTAAGCCCTCCCTGCACGGCTCGTCCGGCATCTATTCCATCCGTCCAGGCATCCACAAACGGGGTTACTCCTACGACCACCCCATGGCGGGGAATCAGATCGCGTGTGTTCTGTTGGAACCGCCAGATGTATTGCACGCTGGGACGCAACGTAATCCGACCCTGAAACGGCGTATCTTGAATCGCATCGGCAAAGAGGCGGGTTTGGCGAAATTCGCTGCGCCACTGCACCTGCCACAACGAACGATATACGTTTGACCGACGCGTGATAGACTGCTGCACCGTCAGGTCAGCGCCCCGTTCATCGACCCCAATCCGAAGGGGTCTAGACGTGCCCTCCTCATCGGTCACCGTAGCGCTGGTCGTAAACGGACGTCGATAGAGTCCCAGGCTCGGTTGCCCCCACAGACGACTTGTTTGTACCCGGCCTTCGCCCCAGATTTGTCCTGCCTGGTAGTACCCTTCCATCCGATAGGCCCACTGTTGCAGCGGGTCGGCCCCGGCAAGCCCCAGACCCACGCCCAGCCCGAGCGTTTCGTCCAGTGCGCTCCCTGTTTCCAACTCATCAGCATCCAGCCGAATCGTAGGATACACCATGCGCGGGCTCAGGTACGAACTCGCCCGGTAGGTGCGCTCCCCCTGAACCAGATCATCCGGCACCTCCAGATCTTCGGGACCGGTCTCGGTCTGCTCACGAATCGGAGCATGCCACACCACGTCTTCGGTACGGGTTTCCCACGTCTCCGGCTCAAACGGCACCGTAACCAGATCGTGGCGCTCGTGTTGATGCTCAACATACGCCACCATGCTACGATCGGGCGAAAGCGTAGGCTCCAGCGCTCCATACGCAACGTTGGTTGCCTGATACACCGTTTCAGTTTCCAGATCTACAGCGAACACATTCGGCACGCCCGTAGGATCGGCGCTCATAAGCAAGTACCGCCCATCGGGCCCCCACTGTACGTCGTAAATGACGCTTTCTTTGAATCCAACCAGCGGCTCCACGCGCAGGTCATCCGCATCGTTGTGCACTGCAAACAGAAACTGGTCGCCATTCATGTTCAACAGCGCCACGGCACGCTCGTCATCGGTAGGGTGTGCCCCAACTTGTTGGATGCGCGTGCGCGGCGGCAAGGCATGAGCACGGCGTACGGCCTCCTCGTCGCGGCTGTCGTATCGCACCAGCCGATGTTCAGATGCATCGTTTTCAGCAGCCCAGAAGCCTCCAGCTTCATGAGGGGCAGGCGCCAGCAACCGGTTTGCGTCAGTGGGCGATGTGCGCGTGCCGGTCTGCAGGTCCACCGCTTCCACCTCGGCAACAAACTGCGAGGG
>CAZZCI010000087.1:0-7274 GCA_964653015.1 uncultured Rhodothermales bacterium | reverse complement strand
CTTGCTCATGGTCCATAAACTCGCGGGAAAGGGGGCCCGGCGCGCGTCCGGTGCCATACCACAACGGGATGCCGTAGCCTAAAAACGGGAAACGGTGATATGCCCCCAGCGTCCGCTGAAAGAAATCGTAGGGCTCGCGGGCCTCGTCTTCGGTGTCGCGCTCGACCAGATACCGAAAAAACTGACCGCCCCCAATGTAGTGGCGATCGAAGGGCTGGGTGTGGGCCGGAGCGTGCAGCGCACGAGCATGTCCCCACGGGCTGTCGCTTCCAAGTGCCGCGCGATACGACATTAGGGCGGCGGGCAGCTTCATGCGTCCGGCCCCCTCGCGCACCTGGCTTTCACGATACACCGCCACGCCCTCGGTCCATCCGCGTGGGGCCGACAAGTTAAGCGATCGCTCGGCATCTGGAGCAAACGTGCCCATGATGGTTCCCACCCCAAACCCCGGATTGTACTCAGCATGAAGCGCGTGGGTGAGTTCGTGCGGCACCACCACATCAAACCATGAGGCAAACCGAGGCGTAAGCGTATTGCTACGAATCGATGGGATTTCAATCTCCTGCTTAAACGGCAACGAGCGCACGAACCCATTGGACCGGTCGTTGTACGCGTTAAGCACGACGGGCATAGCCCGTTGCGGTTGCGCAGACCCGATGATGACATCGGTACCCGCCTCGCTCTGTATCATCTTGTGTGCTGCCCGCTTGGCCGATGCACGGTAACCCGCCTGATAGATAATGTCGTAGCCATCCACCTCCAGCACGCGGTAGGACACCGAATCGGGACGGTTCTCGACGTTGTATATGGCATCTACCCGGTTGACTTGCCCCTCTGCATCTACAACACCAACCGCCAAAACGATGAGGAAAACGGTAGCCAGGCGTAGTAATCGGAAGAGAGAAACCATGATCAACACATAATCAGAAAGAGGGACCTCGGTGCGCGGTATACCGCTTCACCTACGTATCCAAGTAACGCATCCTGAATCGCAAAGTAAACCGATTCGCCCAATATGACCGACCCTGCTGCTACCGGACGCACCTTTCCGCCCTCGGTCGAAGCCCGCCCGGTGCCTGCCGATGCATCGCTGGATGATCCGCGCCTGTACTTTAACCGGGAGCTGAGCACGCTCGACTTTAACCAGCGCGTATTGCATCAGGCGCTGGATCCACGTATTCCCTTGTTAGAGCGGGTCTTTTTCTGCGCCATCACCGGCAGCAACCTCGACGAGTTTTTCCGCAAGCGTGTGGGGGGCCTCAAACGGCAGCAGGCGGCAGGCGTCTCTTCGCTCTCACCCGATGGTCGCACCCCCGCCGAGCAGCTTGAACTCATCAACACTGCCGTTGAAGAACTCTACAGCACCCTTACCACTTGCTGGGCCGATACGCTGCGCCCGCTCCTTCGCACAGAAGCAGGCATACACCTTCGCGACTACGATACCCTGTCCGAACGCGAGCGCGACTATGCCGATACGCACTTCGAGGAGCACATCTTTCCCGTGCTTACCCCCTTGGCCGTAGACCCCAGCCGTCCATTCCCCTTTCTCTCTAACCTTAGCCTCTCTCTTGCCATTGGGCTGCACAACCCCGAATCCGACACCGACCACTTTGCACGGCTGAAGGTGCCCGACAATCAGGAACGCTGGGTGGCACTTCCCACCGAGGGGCACTACGTCCCACTGGAACAAATCATCGCCCACAACGCCCCGTCCTTGTTCGAGGGCATGCAAGTCACGTCCGTACACGCCTTTCGCGTGACCCGTAACGCCGACATTCGTCGCGATGAGGAAGAGGCTAACGACCTGATCGAACTGATCTCAGAAGAGCTCCGCGAGCGGCGCTTCGCCCCGGTCGTGCGGCTGGAGGTGCAGGCCAGCATGCCCCCCGACGTACGCCGCTTCTTGGTCGAGGAACTCAACCTGCGTCTCGAAGACGTGTATACCGCTCCGGCGCTTCTCGGCCACGCCGACCTCATGCCGCTAAGCCGGCTTGACCGCCCCGACCACCGCTACCCGTCGTGGACGCCCGTCACCCCGCCCCGACTGCAACAAGAAAACGTACGCCCCTCCCTCCTGAACACCGATCAGGACGCCCCGAAAGACATCTTCAGCATCATCCGCTCGGCTGATGTGCTGGTCCACCATCCGTACGAATCGTTCGATGCCAGCGTGCAGCGCTTTGTCGAAGCCGCTGCCAACGACCCGCAGGTGCTCGCCATCAAGCAGACGCTGTATCGCACCTCCGACGATTCGCCCATCGTTGCCGCTCTGGTGCGCGCCGCTGAACAGGGCAAACAGGTGGCTGTGCTCGTGGAGGTGAAGGCCCGCTTTGACGAAGCCAACAACATTGAGTGGGGACGCACACTCGAAGAATCGGGGGTGCACGTAGCCTATGGACTCGTTGGCCTCAAAACGCATACAAAGGTTACGCTTGTGGTGCGTGAGGAGGATGGCAATCCGCGCCTGTATTGCCACATCGGCACCGGCAACTACAACGCCAAAACCGCGCGCCTCTACACCGATCTGGGCTTGTTTACCAGCAACCCGGCCATCGGCGAGGACGTGATGAATCTGTTCCATTATCTTACCGGATACGCCCCGGAGCAGACATACAACGAACTGTTGGTAGCTCCCCACACCATGCGTCAGCGTTTCGAGCAGCTTATTGATCAAGAGATCAGCCATCAACAAGACCATGGCACCGGACGCATCATTGCTAAGATGAATGCGCTCAACGATGCCCGCATGATCCGTAAACTCTACGCTGCCTCGCAGGCCGGCGTCTCGATTGACTTGATTGTACGCGGCCACTCGCGGTTACGTCCCGGCCTGGAAGGCTACAGCGAAAACATCCGCGTGCGAAGCATTCTGGATCGTTTTCTTGAACACGACCGCATCTACTATTTCGAGAATCATGAGGCGCCTGCTCGCGTGTTTATGGGCAGTGCCGACTGGATGAGCCGCAACCTAAACCGCCGCGTGGAAGCCGCCGTAGAGATCCACGACTCGGCGTTGCGCGAACGCATTGTGCGCCTTCTCAACTACGCATGCAACGACACCTACAGCGGATGGGATTTGCACGCAGACGGACACTACGTCCAAGACGCGTCCAGCGACACCCCTGATGCGCGTCGCACCCAGGCCCTACAATGGCGCCTTATGGAAGATGCACGCACCGCCGCTACTTCCGGCTGACTTTTGCAACGAATCCCCTAATTTGCCTATGGACCGCACGCTCGAAATCCGTTGGTTTGTTGACGACAAGACTGATGTAGAAGCCCTCCACGATTGGTTCGATACGCTTGGCAACGCTTCTTCGAAAGAACGCGATGACGTTTACGTGCTCACCGACTCGCCCGCCTGCAATGTAAAGTGGCGCAGCGGAAAGATCCAGACCAAGCGCCGCATGCGTCCCCCCACCCCTACCACCACGCCCTCCGGACATACCGGCTGGGAAGAATGCTGGCACAAGTGGAGTTTTGGCACTGATGACAATGCCCCAACCGACAGCGCCTTATGGATTGATGTGTATAAGGCACGCCAACAGGTAACAAAATCGCTTCCCAGCGGCATCGAAATCAAAATTGAACTGACGCAAATCAAAGCGTGTGACGAGACGGCCTGGAGCGTCTGCATCGAAGCCGAGACCACGGATCCCGCACAGCCACTTGCTGATGCATTGGGACATGCCAAGTACCTATGGCTAACCGACCTACCTGATGTAGCGTTCACGCAGGAGACCTCTATGGGATACGCCCGCTGGCTCCACCACGTAGCGGGGCGTCCGCTTCCCCCATTGCCAAACGGCGAAAACGGTTAGGGTTTGGAGGTAGGGATGTGTGGAAGGTTGGATGTGTGCAAGTATGGAGGGGTGGATGCTAAGCGTCTGTTTTAGCAATGAGCCCCAGGAACACACCCACAAAGAGTGCAAAACTTGTCCATACCACCACACTAAGTACAGCTTCGTAGCCTTCTTGCACGACCCCTTCAGTGCCCGAAAGCAAGTACCAGAAACCGCTGGTGTAGGCGGTCGCCACACACAGGGCCACCCCCAGAAAGATCAACAGGCGCCCCGTACGTTGCAGCCACGCCCACCCGCTGTACGCAGCCTCATCCGTCACCTTACCCCGCAAATCCGCAAATAGATATCCCAGCGTAGCTACCACGCCCAACCCAAACGTAAGCGCGATACCTGCCTGGTCGCCCTCTTCGGCCATGGCAAACCAGGCATCGCCAAAGTCGAGCATGAGCAAAGCGCCCACCAGCAACGCAAACCACACGTACATAAAATGGCCTAAATAGGCCATCATTGTGCCGCCGACCCACGCTCCCCAATGGGACTGTGGCATGCGGAGCCGACGTGCCTGAAAGGCGCCAATCAGATGGTAGCGATCTAAGAGCCAATCTTCCATCTCTTCGGAAATCTGCTTCATGGACGGACGATCAGTCTCTTTCTGCGTTGCATACGCCTGCATCAACGCCGTGACTTCTGTTTCGCGCCCATCTTCCATGGCCCGACGCTCCTGCTGCTCCCATCCCTCGTGCATAACACGCTGCCAGCTGCGACGCTCCCCCGGGGTGGCCTGCTCAAGTGCTTTTGGATGGCGAACAGTACGATATAACGCCGCATCGAATGCCGACGCGGAGGGAGTGCTGCGCATCGCGCTGCGTGCTGTAGCCGCTACAAGCATGTGACGCAGTGAGCCAGGCTCTTGCTGCAAAATAGCGTTAAGCAGAGGGGATACAGGAATATCTTTTTCTTTTCGACTCTGCTCGTACCGAATCGATGCCGCTTCACTCCATCGGTGGAGCAAGGCAACAAGGTGATCCCGTGCCCGCCGAAGCGACTCTGCCTCTGATGGCGCCAGCCAAGGCAATAGCGCCGTACAAAACGCCTCAACCTCCTGTTGCACGGTTTGCGCAGCGTCCTGCAGAGCCGGTGCATCCGATAATGTTTGTAGTGTGAGATGTGAGCGCTGCGCTTGCAACTCGGCCACCGTCTGGGCCGCCTGTACACGTAACGACGCATCCGCAGAGGCCCCGTACACACGCCGCACAAACGCATAGACAGAGGCGGACGCTCCATCGCTCTGGTCTTGGCGAACCATCAGTGCAACCCAGCCTGCAACAGCCGCTGTGGGTGTTTCCATTTCTTGTACGTTCTGTAGAGCGCGTCGAACACCTTGCAGCGCCTCTCCAAAGGAGGAATCAGCAGCGTGGACGGCGCTCTCCCGGATAGCGGCTTCTTGCGCTAATGATTGCGGGGCAAACGCACGAATTAGCGCTTCGAGTGCAACAGGGTCCCCCTCGGCCGTCAGGTATTCGCGTCCGTGGCACACATCAGCAATTTCTTCGAAGAGCAACGCATACGGTGCACGAGCTGCCAGGGCATACACCTTGTGTTCAGGTCGCGGATCCGACGCCGTCGCGATGTATGAACGCAACTGATTCTCAATCGCATCAGCGAAAATCGCAGCAGACTCATCGCTAACGTCGTTCGGCACTAGATCGATAAGGACCTCGAATGCCCCTACCTGATGAACAAGGCGGGGATCGAGCACGCCCTCATCGCCAGATGCTTCCCACTTACGCAGGTGCAAGAGCAAACGCACGGTGGCGCCACGCATGGCACCCGGAAGAGCAGACGAGTCATTAAGGATGGAGGCGGGACCGATATCTAAGGCATCCAAAAGATGGGTGAATGCCTCATACTCATCGCTTGGTAGAAAACGGCTCGCATCCAATAGAGTGAAGGCGGCCTCAGCCCGCTCCTCCGGATCGGCCAACGTCCATTGTACGGGACTTACCATACGCTTGGCCGCAGCCCGCCACGCAAGCCGGGCCGTCCCGTGCTCCAAACGATCCCGAGCTACCATGTAGCGCCGATGGGCAAATTCGTTATGCCGAAGTTTCACCCCGTTTAGCAACGCTCTCACCGCCTCGGCACTGGTTTCTGCACGCCGGGCAAGTCCTTTCATAGCCTCATCGATAAGGCGAAGATGGCGCGCAGCCGTGCTAAAGGAGGGCACGGAATCTGCTTGCGCCTCAGCTACACGTTGTAGAAAAGCAGGCCATGGAGAAGCGGCAAGCGCCTGCCCTTCTGTATGACTCGATGTTTCGACCAACGCCCATGGTCTGACCAGCAATGGGTCGAGGGGCGGACCGTCGCCCGCGGCTATGTCTTGGACAAATGTTCGGGCGGCCTTTCTCCAACCTGAATGGGGAGCCGCACGCAGAATATGCATTGCCTGCAGCAACACCCGCACATCGGCAGCCTCGTGTTTTACGTACCCGTGCGGAGAATCTAACTCCACAGGGTAAGCGATGTCCTCCATTGGCGGAGTGGCTCGCGCATGATGGGCTGCAGCCATAACAAGAACGCGACGCCGAGCTCGGCGTCCGTTCAACTGCACGGGTTGATCCAGTGCAATGCTCTGTGCTTGTGCGTAGTGCTGCACACGCTGCCACCGCTCTGTATCTGCATGCAGGTGGCGCCCAATCACACGGGCTGCTGCCTGATACAAGACCGGATCTGACGACCGGAAAAAGAAGAACAACAGATCGTTGAGCGAAGCAGAGACGGTTTCAACGTGTTGCAGACATTCCAATCGCAGCCGAAGCTCTTCCCGATCGGTTTCGTGACTCCACGTGCTCCAGGCTTGCTGTACTGTGTCGTTTCCACACAGCGGAGCAATTGCCTGCAATCCTGCATCCTGCATATGCTCAGAGAGAGCCCCTAGAATCTTCAGGGCTTCGATGAGCGATGGCCCCCCAGCCCGAGTCTTCGCCTCCCGATTGATGTACGCCTTGCATGCTTCAATACGATCTGACGTGAATGGGCTTTTGCTCGTCATAAGTTCTCTGTCACACGTGATTGTTAGGGGCCAAACTTGTCATCGCGAGGAGGGAGCCCTACGACTGACGCGGCGCTGTGAGCGCTAGCGAACGAGTACTCTTGGGGTGCGATCTCATGCCGTTGATTGGGCGGCTACATCCGGTCTGATAGCATGAGATTGCGTCGCTGCGCTCGCAATGACAAGATTGTGAGTTATTCTCGGTACGTTAGAGGGTACATGTGTTACCCGAAGATTGACCTGTGACAGAGCACTAAGTGACCTCAACAATAGTTGTGGGGATTGCCGGTTGGTTTCCCCTCCATCCTACCCTTCCTCCCCGAGGAGGAAGGAACCGTGGAAGGCGTTCATCACGTCCCCCTCGGAGGAGCTATGGTGTATACACAACGCAACCGGAGGCGAACTCCCGCTTGCGTCCT
>CAZZCI010000086.1:0-9042 GCA_964653015.1 uncultured Rhodothermales bacterium | reverse complement strand
CCTCGCGATGACAATTTTGAACGATACCATTCAGGTGTGACAGAGTAGTAGCTTATGTGACAATCACGTACCATTGAATCGCTCCCCAGACCATTTTTGGTTTGCACCCTCGTCTATATGGATGTGTCGGCCCAGCAACGCTTCAAAATCTTTTCGGATCCTGTCCACGGGTTCATCTCTGTACCCAAAAACCTGATCATGGATCTGATTCAAACGCCCGAGGTGCAGCGGTTACGGCGTATCCGGCAACTGGGAGTAGGCCATTTGGTGTTTCCGGGGGCCGAGCACACGCGCTTCAACCATGCGCTGGGGGCTATGGCGCTCATGCAAGATGCGCTGACCAGCTTATCAGACAAGGGCACGCCTATCTCGCCCGAAGAGCGAACCGCCGCCCTGGCCGCTGCGCTGCTGCACGACATCGGACACGGTCCGTTTTCGCACACGCTGGAGCACACGCTCATCCGTGACTTCCACCACGAGGCCATGAGTCGCGTGCTGCTGGTCCACCTCAACGAACGCTTTGGTGGGGCCCTCGACCGTACCCTCGCCATCTTCGACAATACTTACGAGCGTCCATGGCTGCATCAACTCGTATCCAGCCAGTTGGATATGGACCGTCTTGACTATCTCCGCCGCGATGCCTTCTACACCGGCGTAGCAGAGGGCGAGGTGGGCGTGCAGCGCCTCATCAAAACCCTGCGGGTGCATCCACTTAAAGGCGGCAACGATGCTCGCATTACGGTGGAGAGCAAGGGCATCTACGCCGTCGAGAACTTCCTGATTTCCCGGCGCCTGATGTACTGGCAGGTATACTTGCACAAAACCGTGTTGGCAGGCGACCATGTGTTAAAAGCCGCTCTGCAGCGGGCCCGGCGTCACCTACGCACCAACTCTTCAGAGACCGCGACGCTGCGTACGGGAAGTCCCAACCTGTGCTTTTTTCTGGAGCACGACCTAACCGAAGCCGACCTCGATGCCGAGCCGGTACGCACCCGCTATTGTGCGCTCGACGACACCGATGTGCTCTTTAGTCTCAAGCAATGGATGCAGGTCAACGATCCCGTGCTGGCCGACCTGGCACGGCGATTTATCAATCGCGACTTCTTTCGGGTCCGCTTTCTGGATGAGGCGCCGACGGAATCAGAACACACCACCTGGCGGGATACAGTAGCAGACTGGCTCGTCGAAACCGAACGCTCTACCACAAGCACGGTGAATGACGATATCGACAGCTACTTAGCGGTTGGGCACTCGCGTCATTCGTCGTATGCCAGCAGCCACGATCCCATTGCCATCATCGGCCGTACAGGTGAGCTACGCGAGCTCTCCGAACGCTCTGACACCGCCTCTATTGCAGATGTGAAGGGAACGGTGGTCAAACCCTACGTCGCATATCCCAAAGAAGCCCCGCTTTCTATTGACCCCCAACGCAATACATAGCACAACATTATGCTTCTGCTGTAACACTGCACACGGGGTATTCGTGATGGAGGTGCACACGGGGCACATGCCCTCATCGGCTTTGATTCATCACCCAACCGGCCGTTTTGTGGACGCCTTTACTGAGAAAGTGCACCAGTACCAAGATCGCGTATATGGCTTTGCAAGCGCCTATCTGAAAGACGATACGGCAGCCAAAGACATTACGCAAGAGGTATTTATTCGCTACTGGGATCACTATGACGATGTAGACAACGACCGCGCCATCGCCTGGCTGATGCGGGTAACGCGCAACGCGTGCATCGATTTGCTACGCAAGCGCCAAACGCGCCGCAAGTCGGTTACGGTAGATTCAGAGAACCTCGACCGGGCTCCCGCCGAACGGTCGAGTCCCCATGCCGATGCCGAGGCCGCTGATTTTGAGACGAACCTCGACGAGGCGCTCGACAACATTGACGAGCCCTACCGCAGCGTCGTTATGATGCGCGAGGTGCAAAACATGAAGTACAAAGAGATTAGCGAAGCGCTCGACATGCCCATGAACACCGTAAAGGTGTATATTCACCGCGGACGCAAAAAGCTACGCCACGAATTAGATGCTCTGCTTGATTATGAACCCACGTAACGCAATACCGCCCGACGACTGGATGGACGCGCGGGTCGAGGCCTATGTTGATGGCTCGCTGCCCCCTAAGGAGCATGCCCGCTTCGAGGCGGCCTGTGCCGATGCGCCCCGCTGGAAGCGTCAGGTCGAACAGGCCCGGCGCATCCAAACGACGCTACAGGCCACCGAAACGCCAGCGTGTCCCCCCGAGTGCACGACAGCCATTCTCGACCAAACGGTGCGTGCCGAGGCCTCGGCCCAGGCGAGCACCGAACAGTCTGAACCTGCTCGCGCACCGTCCTGGCTCGACCGGCTAGCTGAAGCCTTCGATGTGCTCATGCAGCCCGCGTACAGTACCGTCGCCGCTGCCCTCCTGGTCGCCGTCCTTGCATGGCTCGTGGCCATGCCTCTCACCGATGGGGAACCAAACGGTACAACGTCTACCGCCGAAGCACCCTACTCGGAAGAAGAAATAGCCCAGGCTCAGGCCGAGGCGGAGTGGGCCCTGTCGTATCTGTCTGACAAAAGCCAGTCGGCCACAGCTACTGCCGAGCGTGAAATGAATCGCGCTCTGGCGCCCCTGTTCGATGATCCGGAGGATCTGCCTGCCTCCACTCCTTAACCGTTGACTCTCATGCCTTTGCCTGCCCGCCTTGTCGCGATAAGCACGCTTCTTGTAGCCGTGCTGCTTGTGTGCCCGCTGCCCGCTGCTGCGCAGTCCTCTGTGGCCGATGACCCCGGCTACGTAGATCTCAACCAGTTTGAAGAGCTGCTGGGGGCTCCCCCCTCCATTGAGGTGAATATCCAGGGCGCCCTCCTCGATATGGTCAGTCGCCGTGCCGAACAAGATAACGCCGAAGCCGGCCAACTCATGCAGAACTTGCGCGCCATCCAGGTGCGCGGCTTCTCCATGCATGATGTAGATCCAGATACGCATGCCGACGAACTAAGCACCTTCGCATCGATGCTTACCGACAACGGCTGGGAGCGCGTGGTGCATGTGCGCGAAGAGAACGAACAGGTGTCGCTGTACATGCGCCACCACGACGACAGCGTGGCTGGCATCACCCTGCTGGTGCAAGACCCTGCCGATGCAAAAATGCTCTTTATCAATATTGTAGGCGAACTACAACCTGAAGACATCGACAAGGTGATGGGCGGCACCGGGATGGATCTAGACGACATCCCCGAACCTGATAATGCTCCTTAACACAAGCACAGCCCATTCGTCTTTGTCGGTGGCCCCAACCGAGCAGCGTAGCTTTTTGCAAAAACGACCGTTGGAGAAATCCGGCGGTCGTTTTTTGATGGCTGTTTTGTATGTTGCAGCTGTGCTTTCCCGTACAAATCTGCTCCTAACCTACGTACCTTCGTATGGATACAATTATTGAACCCTTTCGCATTAAGGCCGTCGAACCCATTCGGCTAACAACGCGCGAAGAACGCGAGACGCTGATCAAGGAGGCCCACTACAATCTGTTCAATTTGGATGCAGACGACGTAATCATTGATCTGCTTACCGACTCGGGCACCTCGGCCATGAGTGCCGCGCAGTGGGGCGGAGTCATGCAAGGCGACGAAAGCTATGCCGGCTCGTCGTCGTACTATCGTTTTGAAGAGGCTGTGCGTCATCTGATGCCGTTCGAGCACATCATTCCCACGCACCAGGGGCGGGCAGCAGAGCGCATTCTCATGGGGATCGTGGCCGACAAAGATACGCTTATCCCCAACAACACCCACTTCGACACCACCCGAGCCAATATCGAAGCCACCGGTGCCGACGCGGTTGATTTGGTAATCGAGGAAGGCACCGATCCGGCTAACCTGCACCCGTTCAAGGGCAATATGGATGTGGAAGCCCTTCAGGACCTGCTAGAGGAGCAGGCCCACCGGATCCCACTGGTGATGCTCACCATCACGAATAACTCGGGCGGTGGACAACCGGTATCGCTTGCCAACATCAAAGCCGTCAAGGAGCTGTGTGAGGCCTACGACACGCCGCTCTTTATGGATGCGTGCCGCTTTGCCGAAAACGCCTACTTCATCAAGCAGCGTGAGGAAGCGTATGCCGACTGGAGCGTCGAAGACATCGTTCGCGAGATATTCCGCCACGCCGATGGCATGACCATGAGTGCCAAGAAGGATGCGCTCGTGAACATCGGCGGCTGGATTGCACTCAACAATGATGCCTGGGCGGAGCAGGCCCGCAATCAACTGATTCTGACGGAAGGGTTCACCACGTATGGCGGACTTGCAGGGCGCGACCTGGAGGCCATGGCGCAGGGGCTTCGCGAAATCGTACGTGAGGACTACCTCGACTACCGCATGGCCTCTACACGCTATCTGGGAGAAGCCCTTACGGAGCTTGGAATCCCCGTCGTGCGCCCCATTGGTGGGCACGCCGTGTATATCGACGCCAAAGCGCTCTTGCCTCACATTCCGCCGCTTCAGTACCCCGGACAGGCACTGGCCGTGGCCCTCTACTTAACTGGCGGCATCCGTGGATGTGAGATCGGTTCCGTTATGTTCGGGCGCCAACCCGACGGCTCCGAACAACCTGCTTCGATGGAACTGGTGCGCCTGGCCATTCCGCGCCGTGTCTACACGCAGTCGCACATCGACTATGTGATCGAATGCTTCGAGGATATCGTAGACCGCGCCGATACACTGCCGGGCTATCGTATCACCCAAGAGCCCGAGCAACTGCGCCACTTCACCGCCCACTTTACACCGCAAGCAACATAGTGCAGGGCCACTCCCTTGCGAAATACAAAAAGCGCCGCCAAACTGGAGTTTAGCGGCGCTCAAGGGGTGTGTGTGCGCTCGGAGGGAGTCGAACCCCCGACCTCTGGAACCGGAATCCAACGCTCTATCCAACTGAGCTACGAGCGCGTGTCCACACTGCTTAACTTGTCACCCCACACGCTTTGTTCCGGATAGTCTTGATGAACGCCGCATGAGTAGATCAATTCGTGCGGGATCCCGCACCGCATACTATCCATTGCATGCATCCCTGCAGCGTTATGCTTGCAAGTTCACTTTTTACGTGTAGATATGCTCCGTTCCTATGGGAAAATATGAAAGCTGGGTACCCGTTTTTAGCTCCGGTACCGACTACGAAGCCGATATCGTGCGCGATCGCCTTGACGACAGCGGGGTACCCGCCGTTGTGCTCACGCAGCGCGACCATGCGTTCAATCTGAACGTCAGCGACCTGGCCGAAGTCAACGTCATGGTCCCGCCTGATCATGTAGACACGGCACGCGAAATCCTCGAAAGAACTCTTTCTGACGAGGAGCTGGAAGAGGCTGCTATGGCTGCCGATCCTGATGCCCCCGACGCCCACGACCCGCGAGACGAGGGGCGTCTCGACTCAGCGTATGATCGCACTGACTTTAGCGTCCCCGACGACGAGGACGACGATCCTGACGCGTAAAGACCAAAGTTGAGGTAGTGGGTAGATGGTTGATGGATAGACGCTAAGTGATGAGGCGATTGTAAATTGCAGCCTCGGTCTCGGTCAAACCCCCTCTGTCTGCCGACATCTCCCCCTTGCCCAAGGGGGAGAAACCCGTAGGGAGAGGGGGTTTGGGCGGGCTGCGATGATGTAACCCACATGTCAATCACTTACCATTGAACCGCTACCGATAGATGCTAAATGATAGGATTTCGATAGGCCTTCCATCCTACCTGGCCCACCCGGGGACCGCTTGTGTCCACGGCTATTCGTGGGGGTAAAGGCGATCGGCACTGTACGATGACAATCTGTATAAACCGTTCTCTCGTGGCGATGCCCCGCGTCGCCACGCCTGATCGGACGCTCCAGCGGTCTCTCTCCCCCAACTCTGCTACTCCTCTTTCATAGGCTTAGCAGCGCGTATAAACCCTAGCTCGAAGGAGAGGAGCTTAAGGGGGCGCAGACGATCCAAACCATCAGGCGTGACACAACACCACGCACTCTCGCAAAACCAACATTAGTTCCTGCTTTGACTGAACTCCAACAGCGTGTTGTTACCGGGTTAATTGCGGCGCCGCTTTTTCTGGGGGCATTGTATCTTGGAGGCTATGCATTTGCTGCCGTGGTGGCGCTTATTGCACTGGGAGCACAGCATGAGTACTATGGCTTGGCCACCAGCGCTGGAGCCCCGCCGTTGTATCCGCTGGGCATGACCATTAGCATCAGTCTACTGATTATCCTGCTGCACCCGGCATGGTGGGGACTTCCGCTAGCAGTGGTGCTTGTGGGCTTAGTAGGAAGCCCGTTCGTATGTACGTCCGAAAACTATCTGCAGCGCGTAGCCACCACTCTGTTTGGGGTCGTATATCCAGCGGCAGGACTGCTTGCGCTTGTGCTATTACGTGATGCGTTGGTTAGCGCCTCCATCGCAGCATTTGCGCTCTCTGCATGGGTGGTCGTCGCTGTGTGGGCCACCGATATCGGTGCGTACTTTGCCGGTAAACAGTTTGGGCGTCGCAAACTTGCTCCAACGATCTCGCCCAACAAGACCTGGGCAGGGGCACTCGGGGGCATTGCTGGCGCCCTTCTCATTGGAGGCGCCTATGGGCTTGTAGACCATACATGGGATCTTGCTGCGATAGCATGGCCTCACATTATCGTGCTTTCCGCCGGCATTGCCGTCACCGGACAGTGCGGCGATCTTATTCAGAGCCTGCTCAAGCGTACCGCCAACCAAAAAGATGCCGGGGGACTCTTGCCCGGACATGGTGGGTTTTTTGACCGGTTTGATGCCATGGCCATCGCCGTTCCCGTAGCGGTGCTCTACCTCCATTGGATCGTGCTTTGAATTGCTTGCCGGATGGTTGTGCCCCCCACTCAAACGCCGCCATCTTGAACCCCTGACCATGCCCCTCTGGACTCAAGTCAGGATTTCAGGCTGCGAAGCACAACGCAAACGGGCTGCTCCTCACTCCACGGGGGCCATCCACAGGTGATTTTGGCGGTCGGTATCGGGAAGAACCTGTTCAGGGTCCAGTTGGACACGAATGGGTTCGGTTCCGTCTACGGTAAGCGTTACGGTCCGCGTTTTGCCATCAAGCCAGCGATCGGCCTCGGCGCGTTTGGTGTGCGTGGTGCCATCGGCAAACTCCACCTCTAGAAAAACCGGCATGGACAAGTTGCCTTTATCGCGCACGGTGATGTGCGTCTGCCCGTCGTGCACCTCCACCGTGTCGATGGCATGATCCAGCGCCCACGTTTCGTAGAACGCACCGCGCCAGAACCAGTCCAGATCTTTGTCGCTCACGGTCTCGAAGGTATGAAAGAGATCGTAGGGCGATGGATGCTTGTACTTCCACTGCTCGGCATACGTGCGATAGGCCTCGTTGAACGTGTCGTCGCCCAGGATGCCACGCAACGCATGCAGCATCACGCCTGGTTTGTTGTAGGAGGCGACGACTCGCGCGTTGCCATCAACCGGATACTCATCGCCATGTCGCATGGTGGGCACCTCCGCATCGGTTCCGGCCAATCCGTAGTAGTATTGCCGCCCCGGCGCCCACGCATTGATGTCGTAAAAATCGGCCATGCCTTCGTTCGTGTTGAAACTGGTCGTGCCTTCATCCATCCACGTGTAGCGTTTCTCGTTGCTGCTCACCAGCATCGGAAACCACATGTGACTGATTTCATGGTAGACGACCCGAAAAAGAGATTCAGGAGTGCGGTTGCCGCCAATTAGCGTGATCATCGGATACTCCATGCCGCCCCCGATCACCCCCTCCACCACGGTCATGTGCGGATACGGGTAGGGCAAGAGCATGTCGGAGAGGTGCTCGACCGAGAAGCCCGCATACTCGGCAGCACGGCTCCAGGTTGCGGTACCCGGTCGATACAGCGCGTGGATTTCCGTTTCGCCTTCACCGGTGGATGCAGTGGTGGCATCCCATACGTAGTCGGGGGAGGTGCCCCATGCAAAGTCGCGCGATCGCTCGGCCTCGAACTGCCAGGTGTGGGTGCCGGTATCGCTGGAAGCCGTGGCCTCGGCCCGTTCGTCGGCCTCCACTACAGATACGATGTCGCGGGCATCCAAGAGGGTGTCTAATCGAGCCCGCACATTTGGAGCCAGCACCTCATCGGCATTTTGCAGCGTGCCAGTGGCCGCTACGAGCCAGTCATCGGGCACGGTGAGCGATACGTTGTAATCGGCAAAGCCCATGTAGAACTCGCCATCGCCCTGATAGCGCTCTGCGACCCACCCTTCCAGGTCATCGTACACAGCCATTTGCGGATACCAATAGCCAAGGTAAAACACCGTCCGGTCGTCTTCGCGTCCCATGCGCGGCGCCTCACTGCCGCGGGGCACCTCAAACGACCAGCCGATGTCAATACGTGGCGCATCCGCCCATGCCGACAGCGGCTCAGCTAGGTCGATGTACAGACGCGTACCATCGATGGTGTACCGAGGGCGTGCTTCAACACCTTTCGTGAGGGTATCGCCATTGAGCACAACATGGCTGACGGCCATGCCGCCCGTTACCTGCACCTCGCGGTTGCGAATGGCCCCCTCCTCATGCAGATTCTGACGCAGGTGAAGCACCAGCTGGCTCAGTTCACTCGGTGCATTGTGCTCATACTGGATGGAGGCGGTCCCGGTAAGCGTTGCTGTTTCAGGGTCGAGCGTGGCGTCGATGTCGTAGGTGGCCGTGTTGGTCCAGTACCGTTCGCCCGGCTCACCTGTGAGGGTGCGCGTCTCCTTCTCTACCGCATCCATGAATGCTTGAGAGGGCGTAACCGGATACGGAATGGGACGGGGCGCGCTGTCGTCGGGCGATTGAGCGTGAAGCGGAGCGATGAGAAGCACGCCGCTCAGCATGAGCGCGACGATGCAGGAGAATGGACTGAGAGCACTACGCATAGGATGAGAAAAGCTGTTGCAAGGAATCGACATGATAAAATACGGCCCATGGTGGATTCTGGTGCCAACGGTTGGGCAAGAAATGACGAGGATGCGTTTCGTTGAAGTTAGAGTGCGCACGACGGG
>CAZZCI010000085.1:2288-9066 GCA_964653015.1 uncultured Rhodothermales bacterium | reverse complement strand
TTACCCAAGTGCTATGCGCTGATAAATATACAAGATGCGCAACCCAACAACCAACCGCTTTTGCGCATTTCTGCAGCGGCTCAACGAACGAGAGAAACCACTGAGCGAAAATTAGAGGAATAGACAACATCACCCTTGGAAATACGCACGTGTGTTGCACCTTCTACGAGGTTCCTCGTTGCATTTATGCTATGTACTAGACACGTTACAGCGATGTACATGCGTCCTGTTTACGATTTTAATTGGGCTCTCTGCTTCAGCGAAACGCCATCGTATAAATCGTCCATCTGCTGAAGCGGGAGGGCTTCTTTGGAAGACACTTGTCAAGCTGCGTCAAATGTATAGCCTTCGGGCCGTACAGACTGCGGCGAATGCGCCACACCCCGGTACACCAATGCGCCAATACTTCCCTGTGCCTGTCTCCGAACTATGCACTACTGAATGAATATCCCCCGTATCCTTACAGGGGGTGAGTGCATGCCCGACTAGCAGGACACGATCACTCCTTCTCTAACCTTAATACACGTTGACTTATGAACATTGCAATGATAGGCACCGGCTATGTGGGCCTGGTGTCCGGAACATGCTTTGCCGAAATGGGCAACCGCGTCGTTTGCATTGATATCGACGAAAACAAAATTGACCAGCTGCGGAACGGGCAGCTCCCGATATACGAGCCCGACCTGGAGCACTACTTTAACCGCAACACCAGCGAAGGACGCCTCACTTTTAGCACCAATCTTGCCGATGGCGTTGCGCACGCCGACCTGATCTTTCTTGCGCTGCCCACCCCTCCTGGCGAAGACGGCTCGGCTGACCTCTCCTACGTGCTGCAGGCTGCAGGCGACATTGCTGATCTCATCAACAACGAAGATGAAGAGCGTTACCGCCTCATTATCAACAAAAGTACCGTTCCGGTTGGCACTGCCGACCAGGTGCAAGGCGTGCTCGAAAACGCCGGTCTGACGGCAGGCGAACAGTTCGATGTGGTGTCCAACCCCGAGTTCTTACGTGAGGGCGTGGCCGTAGACGACTTTCTGAAACCCGACCGCGTAGTCATCGGCACCTCCAGCGACAAAGCGGCCGACATGATGACGCGGCTGTACGAACCGTTCGTGCGTCAGGGCAACCCGATCGTTGTGGTCGACGAGCGCTCTGCCGAGATGATCAAATACGCGGCCAACTCCATTCTTGCCACACGCATCTCGTTTATGAACGAGATCGCTAACCTGTGCGAGAAAGTAGGTGCTAACGTCGACAAAGTGCGCCTCGGCATCAGCAAAGACCACCGCATTGGGCGGCACTTCCTGTATGCCGGCATCGGGTTTGGGGGCAGTTGCTTCCCAAAAGATGTGCAGGCACTGCACCGCACCGGACGCCAAAATGGGTATGACTTCAAGATTCTTGATTCGGTGCTAGAGGTGAACGACCGGCAGCGTAAAATGCTTGCCGAGCGGGTCATCGAATACTTCGATGGCGATGTCGCCGATAAGAAAATCGCCATTTGGGGACTTTCGTTTAAGCCAAATACCGACGACATCCGCGAAGCACCGTCGCACATCATCATCCGAACCCTGCTCGAAGCGGGCGCCGAAATCGTAGGATACGATCCCGAAGCCATCGAAACCACGCGCAACGTATTTGGCGATGCGATCGACTACGCCGACGATATGTATAGCGCCCTCGACGGGGCCGACACGCTCGTTGTATGCACCGAGTGGAACGCTTTCCGCCGTCCCAACTTGGCCGATGTGCGCGACCGCCTGGCCCAACCGGTGATCTTCGACGGACGCAATGTCTTCGATCCGAAGCACATGGCCGAGATGGGCTTCATCTACTCCAGCATCGGGCGCCCGAGCCTGCCACCGGAACGCGATGAAGACGCCATTGAGGAAGCCCTCGCCGAAAACGGACAACCCGCGTAGCGCGTCGCCTGGCTACGACCAACCCACTTCTACAGGGAGTGAGTTTCGCGTCTCACTCCCGCTTTTTTCACCGATGCTCCCTGATTCTTATGCCTCGCACACTCATCACCGGCGGTGCCGGCTTTCTTGGTTCGCACCTGTGCGACCGCTTCATTGCCGAAGGCCATGAAGTCCTTTGCATGGATAACCTCATCACGGGCTCGACCGATAATATCGCCCACTTGTTCGAGCGCGATGACGAACGCTTTACGTTCATCAAGCACGACGTAACGAACTTCATTCACGTTAGCGGGGAGCTTGATTACGTGCTGCACTTTGCAAGCCCCGCTTCGCCCGCCGACTACCTGCGTCTGCCGATCCAGACGCTCAAAGTAGGCGCCCTGGGCACGCACAAAGCGCTCGGGCTCGCCAAAGCGAAAAATGCCCGGCTCCTGCTCGCCTCCACCAGCGAGGTCTACGGCGATCCGCTTGTACATCCGCAGCCCGAAGACTACTGGGGTAACGTCAACCCCATTGGGATGCGCGGCGTGTACGACGAGGCCAAACGGTTTGCTGAAGCCATCACGATGGCGTACCAGCGCTACCATGGTGTGGAGACGCGTATCGTACGCATCTTCAACACGTACGGCCCACGCATGCGCATCGACGACGGACGCGCGCTGCCCACATTTATGAGTCAGGCGCTTAACGGAGAGCCGCTTACCGTCTACGGCGATGGCAGCCAAACACGCTCCTTCTGCTATGTCGACGACTTGGTCGAAGGGATCTACCGCCTGCTGCTAAGCGATGAAAATGAACCGGTCAACATTGGCAATACGCAGGAGATCACGATCAAGGAATTCGCCGAGGAGATCATCGATCTGACAGGTTCGAAGAGCACCATTACATATGAGGAGCTTCCTAAAGACGACCCTCAGGTGCGCGAGCCCGATATTACGAAGGCTCGCGAAACATTAGGGTGGAGCCCCACCGTTGACCGGCGCGAGGGCCTTCGCAAAACCCTCGACTATTTTCGTGAGGCGGTCAACGCCTCGGCAACAGCTGATGCATAAAATAAAGCCTCAACACGACACGTATCTTTTTTACATCATTCGATAGCGTTTTTCAAGCGCGACACGCGACGTATGAACGTATCACCCGACGAAGCCAAACATCTCGATACATTAGAGTCAGAGGGCATTCACGTTATTCGTGAGACCGCCGCTCAGTTTGAGCGCCCCGTGCTCATGTTTTCGGGCGGCAAAGACTCGCTGGTCATGACGCACCTGGCCCGCAAAGCCTTCTACCCGGCTCCCATCCCGTTTCCACTGCTGCATGTGGATACGGGCCACAACTTCCCAGAGACCCTTCGCTTCCGCGACGATCTCATGGAGCGCATCGGTGCCGAATTGATTGTGCGCACCGTGCAAGAATCCATCGACAAAGGACGCGTCAAAGAAGAGCAGGGCCCGAACGCCAGCCGCAATAAGCTACAGATCGTGACGCTCCTCGACGCGCTGGATGAACTTGATGTCGATGCAGCGCTTGGCGGAGCGCGCCGCGATGAGGAGAAAGCACGTGCTAAAGAGCGTTTCTTCTCACACCGCGACCGGTTCGGACAGTGGGACCCGAAGAAGCAGCGCCCCGAGCTTTGGAATCAGTACAACGGACGACGGAATCCGAACGAACACTTTCGCGTCTTTCCGCTCAGCAACTGGACCGAGCTTGATGTATGGCAGTATATCGCCCGCGAAGATCTGGAGATTCCAAGCCTCTACCTGGCCCACAAGCGCGATGTGGTCGAACGCGACGGCTCGCTGCTGGCAAAGTCTGAATACATCTCGCTGCGCGAAGGCGAGCACTACGCCGAAAAGATGGTCCGCTTCCGCACCATTGGCGACATGACGTGCACCGGTGCCGTTGAATCAACAGCTACCACCATCCCTGAAGTGATTGAGGAGGTAGCCACGGCGAACCATTCAGAGCGGGGCGGACGCACCGACGACCAGCGCTCCGAGGCAGCAATGGAAGATCGCAAGCGCAAAGGCTACTTCTAACTCTACATCGGCCCCACGCCGAACCTGCTCCTCTATATTTAACTGATGATTCCCTCTTATGGATTTACTTCGATTCACCACTGCCGGAAGCGTAGATGACGGCAAGAGCACGCTCATTGGGCGGCTCTTCTATGACACGCAAGCCATCTTCGAGGAGAAGATGTCCGAGATCAAGCGCAACACGCACCGCGATGACGACGACCTCGAACTCGCGCTCCTCACCGACGGCCTGCGAGCCGAGCGCGAACAGGGCATCACCATTGATGTCGCCTATCGGTACTTTGCCACGCCGAAGCGCAAGTTCATCATTGCGGATACGCCTGGTCACGAGCAGTATACCCGCAACATGGTAACCGGTGCGTCGACCGCCGAGCTTGCCGTGGTTCTTCTTGACGCACGTAAAGGCGTACTCGAGCAGTCGCACCGGCACGGGTTCATTGCATCACTGCTGCAAATCCCACACATGATTGTAGCTGTGAATAAAATGGACCTGGTCGGCTATGATGAAGATAGGTTTCGCGAGATCGTAAACGAATTCCGCGATTTTGCCGACAAGCTCGACATCAACGACATCACATTCATCCCGGTCTCCGCGCTCAAGGGCGACAACGTTGTCACGCAGAGCGAAAACATGCCGTGGTACCAGGGCAGCACGCTACTACATCGCCTTGAGACGGTCAAAACGCAAACAGACCGCAACCAGGTTGACTTTCGCTTTCCTGTACAAAACGTCATTCGTCCCCACCAAGACTTTCGCGGATTTGCCGGGCAAGTCGCCTCGGGAAGTGTGCGCCCCGGCGAAGAAGTGGTGGTGCTTCCCTCCAAGATCAGCACAGAAGTTGAAAGCGTCGTCACGCTCGACGGCGAACAGGAAAAAGCCGGTCCAGGAGAATCGGTCGTAATTTCCCTTACCGACGAGATCGATGTAAGCCGCGGCTCGATGATCGTGCGCAGCCGCAACCGTCCTGAAAACACACGCCGTGTGGATGCCGACCTGTGCTGGATGGACGAGGAAAAGCTCCGCCAAGATCGGCCCTACATTGTGCAGCACACCACGCGTGAAACGCAGGGGTATGTGTCGAACCTGGTGTATCGCATCAACGTGAACACGCTGCATCGCGAAGAGGCAAACACCCTGACGCTCAATGAAATTGGCCGCGTCGAAATCGAAACAGCCGACCCGCTGTTTATCGATCCATACCGCGTGAACCGACACACAGGGCGCTTCATTCTGATTGATCCCGATACGAATGCGACCGTTGCGGCGGGCATGATTCGTGGCGTGGGGCAAGACGTAGCCGCTGTTGGTGAGGAACCCCAAACCTCCAAAGAGCAACAAACAAGCCCGAATGTGACGTGGGAGGGACTCGCAATCCCGCGCGAGAAACGCGAAGAGCGCAACGGTCACAAAGCGGCTGTCATGTGGTTCACCGGCCTGTCAGGAGCAGGCAAGTCCACCGTCGCCAAAGCACTGGAAGAACGCCTCTTCGATCGCGATGTCCAAACGATGCACCTCGATGGCGACAATGTGCGCCATGGACTCTCGGGTGATCTGGGGTTCTCGGCCCACGACCGGGAAGAAAACGTGCGTCGCGTAGGCGAGGTCTCGCGCCTCTTCTTTGAGCAAGGCACCCTTACGCTGTGTACTTTCGTGTCGCCCTATCGCGATGATCGTGATCGCGTGCGCGAGTTGCTGCCTGAGGGCCGCTTCTTGGAAGTGCACGTAGACTGTTCGATCGAGGTCTGTAAAGAGCGGGATCCTAAGGGACTGTACGAGAAAGCCGAGAAGGGCGAGATCTCGAACTTCACTGGCATATCAGCCCCTTACGAAGAACCAGAAGATCCTGAAATTGTCGTTCGCACCGACGAACATGACGTAGAAACCTGCGTGGATCAGATCGTCGATGCGCTCGAAGCACGCGGACTAATTCCTGCAGTAGATTGATCTACTGCAACGGAAGCTACGGCTTCATAGAGCGCATCGGCTTCGTGTCGGTGCGCTCTTTTTTATTTGACTTACTCTCCGAATCCCTCTGTACCCATGATCGATCTTGGCATCTGGCTTCCCATTTTTGGCGGATGGCTCCGCAACGTTGAAGACGAGGGCATGCCGCCCACGTTTGAATACAACAAGCGGGTGGCCCAGGCCGCTGACCGGGCGGGCTTCTCCACCATCCTAATTGCTGAACTGAACCTGAACGACATCAAAGGCATTGAGGCGCCCAGCCTGGAATGCTGGACAACCACCGCTGGACTGGCGCCGGTTACCGAGGATATTCGCCTCATGGCGGCGCTGCGTCCGGGCTTTCGCACACCGGCGGTAGCTGCCAAGATGGCCGCCAACATCGACCACATGTCAGATGGGCGCTTCGAAATCAACCTGGTCTCGGGCTGGTGGGAGGAAGAGATGAAGATGTATGCGGGCGAGTGGATCGACCATGACTCGCGCTACGAACGCTCTCGCGAGTTTGTAGACATCATGCGCGGCGTCTGGACCGAAGATCGCTTCTCGTACGATGGCGACTTTTACACAATCGAAAACACCGTACTCGCTCCGAAGCCGGTGCAAGACGACGGTATCCCGCTGTACGCCGGCGGGGGCTCTGAAGCGGGGCGTACGTTCATCGCCGAACAGTGCGACCACTACCTGATGCATGGCGGCTCGGTCGATAAGATCGCTGGCAACATCGCAGACCTGCGTGAGCGCCGCGCTCAGGCGGGTCACGACCCTGACGATATGCAGTTCGGTATGGCCGCGTACATGATCTGCCGCGACACAGAAGCGGAAGCACAAGAAGAGTTGGAGCGCATCACCAC
>CAZZCI010000085.1:0-2188 GCA_964653015.1 uncultured Rhodothermales bacterium | reverse complement strand
TGATCTGCCGCGACACAGAAGCGGAAGCACAAGAAGAGTTGGAGCGCATCACCACAGTCAATTACGAAGCGGAGGGCTTCGATAGCTACGACGACTTCGTGGAGAACTCAGAGCTGGACTCCGAGGTCGACCTGAAAGATTACTCCGTCTCCAACCGGGGGCTACGTCCGAATTTGGTAGGCACGCCCGACCAGATTGTGGAGCGTCTGAACGCCTACGCCGACGTCGGTCTTGACCTGATACTGGTACAATGCAGCCCGATGCTCGAGGAGGTCGAGCGCATCGGACGTGATGTGATCCCTCATCTGAAAGGAGTACGCACTGCGTAAACCGAAACACGAGTGTCTGTTGTAATGCATTACGCGCTAGACCGGGGCTCCCCCTTTGGGGCGTCCCGGTTTGCTATTTGACGCCCGTCTGGCTTATCACAAACTCACTTCTTGCTCTACCCATGTGATAAGACTAAGAGCGTGCTGCGCCACAACGTATAGCTCGTCTATGAACACAGAGGTGGGTGCCTCGGCCAGGGCTAAAGCGATATCGGAGAGCCCACGAGCCTCTTCAACAAGGGCTTCAGACACGCGCGGATACAGACTAAGCAGCGCCTGATGAATATCGTGGGCCCATTGCCCGAGTCGATAGACGTTCATGCGCTCATCGAAGTGACGTACCACCGTGGCCAATTCGTCATTGGCTGCCGCTTGAGGCACTGTACTGCGCATCAAGTAAAGCGCCGCATCGCAAAACGGATCGCGTACGCGTTGCAACCGGGCAAGGGCTACCTCCACAGGCTCTTGCGCCGTAGGATCATTCCCAGCGCGACGTTCTTGCACACCCTGGTGCACATCTGATGCCGTGGAAAGCGCAGCCAGCAACGTCATGGATTCAAATACAGCAGCTGCAGCGGGGGTGTCCGACATAGCCGAAAAGGGCAGACTTCAGAGAAGAGCAAAAGGACGGCATGAGCCCGCACTGAGCCCCCAGAGAGCGACTCTAGAGGCGCGGACTCATGCCGATTGGAGGGGTGGGGAAGGTACGGCTACACTTCGAGATAGTGCATGAATGCTTCAATACGATCCAGCAGTTCATCATCTTCATCGCCAAAGGAAGCTACGACCTCGTAGCCGTGGTGTTCAAGTACATGACGCAGGCGCGTGGTATCGATCACATTTAGCTTCAGGGTTACACGCACTTTGCCGGTGCTAGACTGCTCAGGCGATTCGGAGGCTACCGCTAACACCTTAGCCTCATTTTGCTCAACCAGGTGCACCAGTTTTGCGAGCGCGTAGTCGCGCGGGCTCACCTCAAGTGCCAGAATAGCCCCTGATGCATGCGTTGAAAGCATTTGCGCAAAACGGTCAAAAATGTCATACCGACGTATTAATCCCAGATACTGATGCTCGGCATTCGTTACAGGAACGGTGCTTAACCCATGGCGCACCATAGTACGGGCCGCTTCAAAAATATGATCATTGGGATGCACCCCCACTGGATGCGGCGTAACCAAGTCTGCCACCGTGTGTTCAGGATTGTCTGCCTGCAGCAACACCTCTTCGGACATCATGCCAAGGAGCGTGTTGTCTTCATCCACAACGGGAAGATGACGAACGTGGTGCTCCATAAGCGCGCCCAGGGCATCCCCCACCGTATTGGTAGGATTAAGAGCCGGTGTGTCAGTGTGTATCGCTTCTTGCACTTTCATGGCGCTCTGTCCGGGCAACCCGGCAATAATTGAGGGAGCGTATGCACAATACATATAAAGCAATCTACGTGCCGTTGTGCCCATGCCCTTCGTATATTTCAGGCTCGGCACAACTTGCGGGTGGAAATGTAGCCGCGGTACAAGCTGTCAATGTCACACGTCCATCTTGGTGGTGCCGATATGCCCAAACATGGTACGAAGACACACAAGCATGTCATTGTGAGCGGAGCGACGCAATCTCATGCTATCAGACCGGATACAGCCGCCCAATCAACGACATGAGGTCGCACCCCAAGAGTACTCGTTCGCTGCGCTCACAGCGCCGCGTCAGTCGCAGAGCTCCCTCCTCGCGATGACAACTTCGGACTACAACATTCAGGTGTGACACACCACTACGTGACCACTTCGGCGGTCTCATTGCTTTGCAAGCGTCCATAATCCAGTGCATCAATCATCGACGCAATGCGACGGTCTTGGTGCGGAGGG
>CAZZCI010000084.1:5974-9189 GCA_964653015.1 uncultured Rhodothermales bacterium | reverse complement strand
AGCGTACCCAGATGACGGGTTGAGGCGACAGAGGGAAGCAGCTTCTCAGGCAAGTCCGCCCGATGCAGTACCGAGCCTACCGCATCGGCATGCGCATCGTACCAGGTGGCTATATCGCGAGGCGTATCGTACGGGGTCCATCGCACATGCGCGCCATCCTGAATCTGGGGAGCACCTTTGCTGAACAGAAACGTCATGTCTTCGGCGTAGGCATGCGGCTGGTCCTGGGCCTCCAGAAACGCCTGTTGCATCTGCAACGCGCCGGGGAGGCTGTCGTGCGCAGGAATAGCGGCGCGCAGATGAGCCATTGCTTCCAGGTAGGCGTCGGGCATGAGGTCGTCGGGGGCCCAGATGAGTCCGACATGCTGCGGCGCGCGTCCGTCGTACACAAGGATGTCCTCGGCCAGCGCCTCCCGCTCATCAGCCGATTCGTGTCCATCGAGCACCACGACAGCCGGACGCTCCGTGCTCTGCCAATCGGCAGGAATCGCCTCATCAGCAGGCCCCAGCACGTAGGTGGGTCGCTCGCTCTTGTCTTTTTGACCGGCCTCCTCGTGGGTTTTCCATCGGATGGGCGCTTCCGGCACAGCCTCCCACACGGCATGCAACAGCGGACGCTCATCGGGGGTGTTGTGGAGGTGCACGGTGGTGCCGCGCAGCAGTAGATATGCAATGAACGCGTGTCCGTACAGCGGAGCGGTGCCAGTCAGGTGGAGACCTGCTGCATGTGGCCCTGCGGCGGAATGAGCGGCCTCCTGCAGATCGGCATGCACGCACGCATCCATCTGCTGATTGACCGCGTAGGTGGCGTGGTCTTCGGTAAACAGATCGCTCTGGTCGCAGGCATCGGCAATGGCTTGCACGCGGGGCGGATGATCGGGGTCAGTCCAGGCATGTGCGGTAGCATGCAACGCATCGGCAAGCGCAGAACGGTCGGCCATAGCTGGTAAAGGTGGCGATAGAGAAGCGGGTGGATTAGCGTGGCAGCTTGATGAGGCACCCAAACGCGCGGGTCTCAGACTCGGAGATGGATCGATTCTCGACAAGGGCATTCAGCGCATTGCGCAGATAGGCCGCGTTTACGTCATCGGCCTCGGCGGGACTGTCGTCGATTGCTCCTACGTACACGAGCGTACGGTTGGCATTGAACACAAACGCATGCGGCGTGCGCTGCGCTCCAAAAGCGGTGGCCAGTGCGGCGGTGTCATCGCGCAGGTAATGCATCCTATCGTAGTTGTTGCTACGTGCGTGCTCGCGGCTGGCGGTGCGTCCTTCGTTGCGAAAAGCGTCGGCGTCGTTGGCATTCACGAGCACGAACGAGACCCCGTCATCGACAAACGTGTCGCGCAGGTCGTGCAATCGGCTTTGGTAGCGTTCGATCCAGGGGCACTGGTTGCTCCAGAAGATGACCACCGTGGCGCGTTCGCCTGTAAGGTCGCCAAGCGCGACCTCGGCTTCAGCCTGCACATCGTATAGACTCACACCGGGAGTGGGCATGTTGGCCCCTGGGCGTAAGGGCTCGTTTGACTGTGCCAGCGCCACCGATCCGCACAGTAAGGTTGCAATCAATACAAGTGAGAGCGTACGCATAGTAGCAGCCATCAAGTTCGAAAAAGCGGCGCGGTGCAGGTCGTGCTTCACGATGCATTGCGGACCACGCTTTGCATGGGTCGGCTACAACGCGTCGGAGCGTGCGGCCATCCGATCTACGTACCGATCGTTAAGCGCCCACAGTATCACCGCGGCAAGCCCCCACTGCACCAGGCAGGTCATAATGCTGAATGGATCCAGCGGATTGAACCAGGTTGTTGGCGCAAACTCGAAAATGGATTGGTAGATCCACCAGCCCAGCACAATAACGGCCTGCAACGGAATAAAGAGCCCAATGAGGCGATCCCATGTGCGTCCGGGGTTTCGCTCACCGCCTTGTCCCATCGTTTCTGTTCGGAACGCACGCGGCCCGTATGTGATGATAGCCAGCGCCATGAGCGCTCCCGAAATGAGCAGCCCCACGCCCCACACAAAGTCCTGATTTGCAAACACATCCAGACTTACCGCGGAGGGAATGCCCAGCACAAAGCCAAGCCCCACCACCCACTGTACAGCCTGCTGACGCTCAACTCCTGCATCCACAAACGAGCGCGTGGCCAACTCGATCATGGAGATGAGCGAACTGAACGCGGCAAACGCCAGCCCAAGAAAGAACAGCATGGCAAGCGGGCGCCCAAACGCCATTTGTTCGAACAGTTGCGGCATCCAAATAAATGTGAGCCCGGTGCCGGCTGGGCCGCTGGTTTGCATCACCTCTAGCACCTCGCCTTGCGACATCTGTGCACCCAGCACAGCGAAGACGGTGCCGAAAATGATTACAGCGGCAACCAGCGACACAATGTTGTTGCCGATGCCGGTGATGAAGGCGTTCGACACCACCCCATGTTTGGCCTGCATGTAGGCACCGTATGTTAGAATAAGCCCCCACCCGGCTCCGGTGTCCCAGGCATTTTGGGTGAGTGCCTGCAGCCACAGCTCCGGATCACTGAGGCGGCTCCACTCCGGCGTAAACAGAAAGGCGATGCCCTCCCAGGCGCCATCGAGCATAAACGTACGGATGAGCGCCACGACGAGAATGACCAGCAGCGTGGGGATGAGCACGCGGTTCACGCGCTCAATAGAGGAGACCCCCTTCCACACGGCCAGCCCGCCAACGCCAATCGCCAGCGCGTGAAACAGCATCGGAAGATTTCCGGCTTGAAATCGATCCCATCCGGCCTGGGCGGCTTCGTTGGAGAGCGGCAGCGGATTCACCACCGTCTCCCAGAAGTAGAACAAGCACCACCCGGCCACCACAGCATAGTAAAACATGATGGCGGTGGTCACCACCCCAATGAATCCGCCCATCCAGCCCCGGTGCTTGCCGGCTACCTGCGCATACGACCCCACGATGCCCATGCGGCCTTTGCGGCCCATCGCGTACTCGGCGATGATAAGGGGAATGCTCCACACGAACAAAAACAGCACCCATGCCACCAAAAACGCCCCGGCGCCCGTTTCGCCGCTCGTCTCTGCGGCAATGCGTGGAAAACGCCAGATGTTGCCTGTGCCCACCGCAATGCCCAATACGCTAAGAATGAGCGCCCATCGGGTCGAAAAACGTGCGTTCGAAGAAGCCATCAGCAGCAATTAGGGGATGTGTGAACAGGTTAACCAGTGTGCAG
>CAZZCI010000084.1:0-5874 GCA_964653015.1 uncultured Rhodothermales bacterium | reverse complement strand
AAACACAGCCCCCAACATAAGAAAAGACATTCACATCCGCACATGGGCACAGGCGGCGTGTTACGAGTTAAGGCTGTAGCGTCATGCGATTGGTGACACGTGCTGCCTCGATTTCATCGGGGGCCTGTGGGCGAGCCTGCACGTAGTAGGCGCCTGCCAGAAAGGGCTCCATGAACAGGTCGTAGTGGGTGGGATGCAGCGGGTGGCCGCTCTGTCCGCCAGGATACACCACATGAGCCTCGGGGCGTTCGCCCGAGAAGTCCATCACTGCCCGCTGACTGGCTGTGCCCGTTACGCGCAGTCCAGGGGCCTGAAACAGCGCGGTGCCGAAGCTCGGAATGGCGTGCGGACCGCGCCCCAGTGCAGCGAAGGGCCCCTCGCCCAGCAGATGATCGACCACGAGCTGGTGATGCTGCCCCCAGGCCCAGTCGTCCGGCGAGTCGCCATATTCTTCAGCCAGCGTATCGGCGGTGTCTTCCAGTGCGGCCTGAATCATCTCCGGGCCGGTTTCCAGTTCGTCGGTGTCGGCGCGGCTGAACCAGGGGGCAGCGGGCTCCTCCTCAAGCAACTGTAGCAACACGGCATCTTGCGGTGTGGGCATACCGTCAAAGGCCGGGTCGTCCCATACGTGAGCACGTAGGGTACGTAAAAAGATTTGCATGGGCAGCGCCGCTGGAGTCTCGGTGGTGGCGGCCCCATCCCATTCGAGCAAGGTGGACTGTACCGTCTGCGCCGCTTCGCTAAGGGACTCGGAATCAACAGCCTGGATGTGCGGGGCAAACAGCGCCTGATCGATAGCAACCACATCCTGCTGATAGGCTTTCATGTCGTTTAGCGTGTGCATCTCTTGTCCATCCAGCAAGGTGTCGAGGCGCACCGAGCGATGGCCGTCGCGCCAGTCGTGCCCCATGTAGTGCGGATACGACGCCTCCACCGGCACCTGATTGGCCGACCCAAGAACGCCTCGCTCTGGATTGTGGACATGCGGCATTTCATCGTGCGGCACCCAGCCCGTCCACTCATGCATGTCCGTATCGCCCGGCAGCAGTCCGCGCCCGGTGCCCGAGGCCCGCACGGGAAGCCGCCCCGCCGTACGCATCCCGATATTTCCGTCCGTATCCGCCATAGCGATGTTTTGCATTGGCGCGCTCCAGTCCGTCAGCGCCTCGTCAATCTCGGCGGTGGATGTCGCCCGGTTGATCGCCCAGAGCGCCTTCAGCGTAGTATTGGGATGGTGGGCCACCCACTGCAGCGCCACGGCTTCGTTCGACGCCAGCTCAAGTGCATCGGAGGGCGCGTGCAGCAGCGGCCCCCATCGGCTGATGCGCAACGTATCGGTGATGGGGGTGCTGCCCTGCATGTACAGGGTATCGACCTGCATATCCAGATCGTGCCACTCGTCGTTGTAGCGATACTGGGTGCGGTCGTCATTCAACTCCAGCGCATAATGATCAACTACATCGGCTCCGGTATTAGTGAGCGCCCAGCCCACATGATCGTTCATTCCCTGCACGATGATGGGCGCGCCGGGGATGGTGAGGCCCGAAATGTGGGTGGTGGGGGTGTGCAGATGCACCTCGTACCAGATCGCGGGCAGGTTCAACCCCAGGTGCATATCGTTAGCCAGCAACGCGCCCCCGGTGTCGCTGCGCTCGGGCGCAATCGCCCAGTTGTTTGAGCCTTTGCCGAAACGGTATCCCTCCAGCAGCGTGTGTTGCAAGCTCTGATGGACATCGTGGTGGGCCTGTAGGAGATGCAGTGCGCCTTCAGACGGAGAAGCGGGGGCGGCCTTGTTGGCGGTAGCGCCTTCAATCGCATCGCGGTGCGAGGCCTCGGCAGATCCCTCTGGATACATGGAGGCATACAGCCCAGGCGGATGGTCGGGGTAGAGGGTGGCATAATCGTCGGGATCTAACCGCTCCTGCAGTGTGGCGTAGAGCGGCGAATCGCTGTTGTACGTCAGATCGTACGTCATGAACTGCACCAGTCGGGGCCCATCGATTGGGGCGCGTGGGGTGGGAGCGGTATCGAGCACGCGGTATTCGAGCGGATAGTCGCGCTCGTGCAGTCCGTCGATATACGCATTGGCCCCGTCTGCATACCATTGCATGGCATCGTACTCGATGTCGGCTTCCTCCTCCATCCGGTCGATGTTTTGCTGTGCGCCCCACTCCATTCCCGTGGAACGCAAGAAACGATCGGCTTCGGCCATGTCGGCACCGACCAGCCCCGAAAGCCCTCCCTGGGCCACGCGCGAGATAAACTCCATCTGGAAGAGACGGTCTTGGGCCACCGTGTAGCCCATAGCAATGACGGCATCGCGGTCGCTCTCAGCGTAGATGTGCGGAACGCCGCGTTCATCGCGCACCACCGTGACGGGCGCCTCCAACGCGTCCAACGCCAACCGTTTTTCAGAAGACGGTAATTCAGCGGTTCGTGCGGTATACCAGAGGCCATCGCCCGGATCAACGAAGCGTTCTACGGGCGGAAGGCCGCCCCACGACATGGTAAGCCCCAGATACAGCCCAACAAGAATGAGCGTGCCGACGCCAGCCTTCAGGCTTTGCTGTACCGCGTTGGTCATGACACCGATGGGGCTTGCGTGGAAGAGGGAGGGGCCATGATCTCGGTATCGGGAAGAGCGTCTTCGTCTTCGAGATCATCCATCCGTTCGAGCAGTTCATCGGTCGCGTTGGCGTAACTCTTTGCGCCTCTCGAATACGGATCCACGTCGAACACCGTCTCGCCATCATCGCAGGGCTCCGTCAGCGATGTGCTTGTGCCGATGTACGTGTTCAGTACACGATGGCTGTACTTTTTGCGAATGTAATGACGGTAGGCCCGATGCACGCGCTTTTGCTTGTGCACCTGCGTGAATAAAAAGATGGGAGGATACAGGGCCGGGTTCAGACTCTTGCGAATCATCGACACCGTTTGGAAGGTCTGCTCGGCACCCACCACTGCTTGCGGCTCGGGCAGCACCGGAATAACGGAATGATCGCTGGCGACGAGTGCGTTGAGGCTGAACACGGTTACAGCCGCAGCCGTATCGAACAGCACCATATCATAGGGCGCCTCATCGCGGGCCCCCATCGCCTCACGGAGCCAAAGCGCATCGGTGGGCTTATTTAAATCGCGCATCCGGCGCGTCATCCGAGCAGACGATGGAATCAGGTCGAACCCACTCATCGAGCGCACGGGGCATTCCCACAAGCTGGCATCAGGCTCGAAGAGCGAGAGTACGGTGTCGGGACGATTGTCCGGATCCACGCCCATCGTTTGGCTCAAAAACCCTTGTGGGTCTAGATCCACAACAAGCGTCCGATACCCCGATAACCCAAGTGCTGCAGCCACGTGAATGGTGCTTGTGGTCTTACCGGTGCCTCCTTTATGGTTACAAAACGTAATTATGCGCATGAACAAAGCTTCCTGTCGAGAACACTCTCTCTAAAGTAGGCGTGCACACCTCGTCTGTCAAATGATTTTCCGAAGTTGTTGATGCGTTCTTTTTCAACGCAGTTGTTTTATCCTTCGAAGTCGCTGCACGCAGCACCGTGGCTGCGCTATGCGTATGGCGCGGCGGTGATAAGCGCTATGGCGTGGGGGGCAGCGCTGGGATATGGCATCTGGCCGCTTGGATGGGGCGCGTTTCTCCCGCTCTGGATGGTATGGATGTACGCACCGCCCTCTCCAAGCACCGCGCTTCGCCTGGTTGTAGGTCCAGGACTTGTAGTGCATGCTGGTGCTTTTCTTTTGGCATTTCCGTGGATCATCCACCATGCGTCAACCACGGGCATACAGGCCGGGCTGGCTGCCTTTGGCGTGCTCACGCTGCTGTACAGCCTTCCGCTATGGGCGGGCGGCCTCCTGGCACGCCGGCACCGCCGCTTCGCCGGGCTGGCCGTATGGGTGGGCGGATGGCTCTTGATTGATGCCGCCATGCAGTACGGCCCCTGGGCCTTTCCGTGGGCAACCGCAGCCCATGCCCTTATCGATAGCCCCGGAACGCCAACGCTCGTTCGCCTGGGCGGACCGCTTGCTGTAACCGCTGCCCTGGGTACGGCCCACGCCACCGGATGGGCCTTGTTACGGGCCTCAACATCCGTCCGCATTGGGGGAGGCACCCTCGTAGTTGTGCTCCTTGGCGTAGGCCTTGCCGAGCCCGCGCCGGCTCCGTCTGTTAGCAGCGACCATACGGTGTGGACCGTTCAGCCCGCGCTTTCTCCAACGACCTGGGCCGAAGCCGATCGTCCAGACCGCCGCCGTCACTTGGAGGCACTGACCCGCACGGCGCTTGATACCACTGCACAGCGCCCTGACCTGATCGTATGGCCCGAAACCGCTCTGCATCCGGCTGACACAACCGGTCTCCAGTCCTTTGTTACCGATACTCACATTCCTCTATTGAGCGGAGCCGTGGCGGCTACCGATTCTCCGGGCCAGGTAACGAATGCGACCCTGCTGTGGCGCCCCAACTCCCACGCAGTGCATCGCTACGACAAGCACCACCTGGTTCCGATGGTGGAGTATGTACCGGGCATGACGCAGTGGGAACGGCTTCGGTTGCTTCAGTTTGCGGAGGATCCAGAACGGCGCTATGTGCGCGGACCGGGGCCGACCACCCTCACCACCGAAACGCTACGCATTGGCCCGCTTGTGTGCTTTGAAAGTCTGTTTGGGGGATATGTTGCCCGCTTGCCGGCCCTAACCGATATAGATGTGCTTGTTACCGTTGCCCAAACGGGATGGTGGCAGCAGTCTCAACCGGCGCACCAGCACAGCCGGTACAGCCGGCTGCGCGCTTTTGAGACCGGGCGGCCCTTGCTGATTGCCTCGGTGAGTGGCCCCAGCACGCTCATTCACCCCTCGGGCGTCCTGGAGCAACTGGCTTCCTATAACGACGCTGCTGTTGCATCGGCCCAGCTTCCTACTCCTGAGCCGCCCGGACTGTACGTCCACCGGTCGATCTCCATCGACATCGCATGGACCGCTGTTGGGCTGCTGCTCGTATTGGGTACGATACGCCGCTGGTTCTAAACTCCTGTCCCCAACATCAACACCGTATGTCCGACGCACCCCCGCCGCTGTTTCATCTTCAAGTGCCGCTCATCCTGGCTTCGCAGTCACCGCGGCGGCGTGCGTTGCTTACCCAGGCCGAGCTTCCATTTGAAGCCACCGTATCGCCCGCCGACGAGACATGGCCTGCTAACACACGCCCGACCTCGGCGGTTCAGCAGGTAGCGGCCCAGAAAGCTACCCCCGTAGCCGAGGCCCATCCCGATGCCCTCACGCTGGCGGCTGACACCATTGTCGTGTTTGAGGGCGACATCCTTGGCAAGCCTGATACCCCCGAAACCGCCCGCGCTATGCTGAAACGCCTGCAAGGGCGTCGCCATCATGTGCTTACCGGTATGGCGCTGCAGCATCCTGCAACCACGCGGCGCACCACCACCGTAACGCGCACCACCGTTTACATGGCCTCTCTCTCAGATGCTGAGATTAGCACCTATGTAGACAGCGGCTCTCCGCTTGACAAAGCCGGAAGCTACGGCATCCAAGACGCCATTGCCCCGTTTTTTGTGGAGCGCCTCCATGGTGACTATTATAATGTGATGGGCTTGCCACTGCGCACCCTGTACTCCACCCTCCGCACTGTTTTCTCTGACCTAACCACTGCTCCATGAATCCAGCCACCTACACCCCCGACCCCGACCTACATCATGTGCAGGTGTTGCTGTTGCAAGCGCGCACCTCGGCGCAAATGGAGCGCCAGGAGCAGACATGCTTTCTAGAGCGCACGCGCCTTCGTCCCGATCAACTTACGGCACGGAGTGTTCTGCGCGACCCGCTTCCCCGCGAGTTGCTCGCTGACGT
>CAZZCI010000083.1:5770-9276 GCA_964653015.1 uncultured Rhodothermales bacterium | reverse complement strand
CCTCGTCGCGATGTACAACCGGCATGACCTTCGGCCCCTCCGCGTCGCGACGAAGCGGTGGACGCTCTGCGTCCTTCGGTTTCCGCGTGTTGTCTATGTACGCATAAAGCATACCTCTTCTCCAGGGGGCCGTAGTGCTGTGTCACAGGTCAATCTTCGGGTTGCAATACGCCCTGTTTTAATGTTGTCATCTTGAGCGGAGCAACTGCGTCTAGCAGGTGCGGAGTCTGACACGAGCGTAGCGACTGACGAACGCAGTGAGTAACAATCTCCCCCGAAATGAGCAGGGCCGCTCGATCGATCAGAGCCTGCTGAGCGTCGGGGAGATGGTTCGGCTGCGCTCACCATGACAGGTTTTTTGGAAGGGTCTGGGACACAGAGTTTCGGACGGTCTCCATACCCTAACAATCAGGTGTGACAGAGTAGTAGTACTGTGTTACCCCTCAATGGTTGGGTAGCACAGTCAGCAGTCCTTCCTCATCGCCCCCTCCAACACTCATCTGTGACAGCCCGCTATGACTGACTCGCCTCGTACAAGATGCGTTTCTCTTCCTCGCTTAGCGACTCGTAGCCGTGTTCGCTGATTTTGTCGAGGATACGATCCACTTCCGATTCAGTGGCACTGCCCGAGCCTCCAGTACTGGATGAGCGCCCACTCGACGATCGCGAGCCTCCACGCGTGGTCGTTCGTTTCGAACGGCCACTGCTCGACGAGGAACTGTCTGTCGAGGAAGCATCGGACGGAGACGTTCCGCTTTGCGGGTCGCCGCCCAGCCACATCTCAATGCGGTCGAGCAAACTCATCTTTGGGGTGGTTGAGGATGTCGTTCGGCTTCCGCGTCCATGGCGGCGAGCGGTATAGCTGCCGCGTCCGCTGCTGTTATCGTCAACAAAGATACGGGCCCACGAGGTTACGTCGATGCCGTTTTGCGAGGCGCGAGCCACCAGGAAACCGGCCAGCGCGCCGCCCCAGTGGGCTGTAACGGCCACGCCTGAAGAGGAAAGCGCCAGCAGGGCGTCAATGGCCAGGAAGCCCAACACCAGGTACAGCAGACGCACTGTACCCAAGAAGAGTAGTGCGATTTTCTTGTAGGGGTAAAAGATAGCAACCGCCATGAGTACGCCCAGCACGGCCCCGCTGGCTCCGTGAATGACGCTTCCGAAGATCCCCGGCATCAGAAAGCCAAACAGGAGCGAGAGAAGCCCTCCCCCGATTCCGCCCAAAATATACAGAGCAAGAAGTTCGTGCGCCCCGTGCATTCGCTCGAACTCTCTACCAATCCACCACAGCCATAGCATGTTAAATGCAATGTGCAGTAGCCCAAAGAAGCCGGGACGCAGATGTAAAAAGTTGTACGTGAGCACCTGCCACGGAGCCACCAGTGCGCCCGGAAAGACCGTATGCAGCGCCAGATAGTTGTAGACAAACGCCTCGGCAGGACTCCACAAGCGAATGAACTGCCAGACCACATACAACACCACGTTAATGGCGATGAGGGTGCGCAGCGCTTTAGGCTGTCGGCTATACCAAGATTGAAACTGATTCACGGCAACGAGGGGGCAATTGGATTCCCAAAGGAACGGGGAGCGCGAGATCACGCACAGATAAGGGGTATGTATACCGCAGACGTGGAGCAAGGTTTTACCCGTCGGCCTGCAACCCGCTTGTCTAAGCGTAACTGTTTAACGACAACCGTTCGGAATGTCTATGCGGTTTTTGCTACATCACAGGGGCGTTACCAGCGCATTTCACGTTCTGGCTGTGTAGGAAGTTTACCACGCCAGTATTGGATGAGGAGGAAGCCAAAAACCATGCCGCCCAGGTGGGCAAAGTTGGCCACGCCTGCTTGCGTACCGGAAAGTCCAGCGAACAGCTCAAAGGCGCCCAGACCGATCACCAGCCACTTGGCCTTGATGGGAAACAAGAAGTAGAGGTAGATCGGCTGGTTGGGAAACATCATGCCGAAGGCGAGCAGCACACCAAACACGCCTCCCGAGGCCCCAATAGTGGGTACGGCGCTATCTACGAACAGCAAGTGGGTAAGGGCTGCTCCTACAACGCACACAAAGTAGAACGTTAGGAAGCGCTCCGACCCCCATTTGTTTTCGATTTGCACCCCGAACATCCAGAGGATGAACATATTGAACAGGATGTGCATGAAGCTACCATGCAAGAAACTGTACGTAATCAGTTGCCAGATCCAGAAACCGGGCACATCACCTGGAAAGAATAAGGTGATTCCTTGATCGGGTGCCCCAGGCGGATACAAGGCCATGTAATTGAGCACGGTGGTTAAGGCCGCGGTGTCACTTAGCGTGGCCTCCGCTACAAGTTGTGCCATAAAAAAGAGCCCGTTCAAGATCAGCAAGTTCTTGATAACGGGGGGGAACACCGAGAACTGGGCAGGCGGTTGGTATTGCGACTGACGGTTCATGAAGGCAGGGCACCATCCGTATAAAACAGGCGAGGGTGCTTGCAGAAGCACCGATTCGGCTGTACCTACATGCCCCACGCAAAGTTCAGCATGGTCAGTTTCCGTGGGGTGTGGTTTTCCTATTCATCGCTGTATTTTCCCATAGTCGTACCTATTCTGTGGTTCTGTTTGTGTCGGATATGCATTTCGGGCGTGCCGACCGTCACACGACGCGCCGCGATGAACAGGCGCTTGTTGACTGTCTGCGCGCGCACTACGACACAACGCAGTACCTATACCTGGTAGGCGATGTGTTCGATGCGTACATTGAACATCAGAAGTACGTCCCCAAGGGAGCGGTACGGCTACAGGCCGAATTGGCTCGATGGGTAGAAAGCGGACGGTCGGTCATCTACCTGATGGGCAACCACGACCCCTGGCACCTCGACTACATGGATCGCGAGCTGGGCGTGCGCATGATCGATGGCCCCTGGATAGCGCACCACTTCGGGCAGCAAGTGTATCTGGCGCACGGAGATGCCATCGCCTCCACCCACGGATGGTTCGGTCGTTGGATGCGCACGGTTATGCGTCACAAAGGGGCGGTGGCAGCATATCGCACGCTTATCCCCGCCGATTGGGGGCTTGCTGGAGCCGAACGGGTGAGCCGATGGCTGCACGGTCCAACCGACCCGCAGGTTGTCAACGCCCTTGGCATCCATGCACAGCATGTGCTGCATGCGTCCAATGCCTCGGCGGTAGTGATGGGGCACAGTCATCAACCGGTTCTGCAGTCATACAAAGATGGGGTATATGCAAATACAGGAGCCTGGTACGAAACACGGACGGTGGTGCGTTTTACGGGAACCCGGTGGACACTTATGCGCTGGAACGGAAAACGGGCAGTACCCATAAAATCGGTTCACCTGCATCGTTCGGCGTGCTAAGCAGTCGGCTCCCGTTATGTGTCTCCGTTTTACGTGATCATATAGCGCGGCTGCCACCTCCACTTATTCGTATCCGTTTGTTCCCTCCTGAACGCTGACGCTTCATGTCAGACCAGTGGTCATTCTCCGACGAGGAGTTAGAAAA
>CAZZCI010000083.1:2231-5670 GCA_964653015.1 uncultured Rhodothermales bacterium | reverse complement strand
TGGATGGGGCGATGGATTGACCATCCGCAGATGGCGCAGGCAGCATCGGTGCTAAGCATCTTTGTAGCCATTGGCCTTGCAGGGGTGCTGCTCATTCTCGGCATGTTTTTCTATTTGAGCTCCGACATCCCATCCACGCAGAGTCTTGAAAATCCGTCGCTAGATCGGGCTACCATTGCCTACACAGCCGATGGAGAAGAACTGGCTCGGTACGCACGCCAGAATCGAACGCCGCTTCCATATGATAGCATAAGTGTGCATGCGATTGAAGCACTCATTGCCACTGAGGATCACCGGTTCCACCGGCACTGGGGAGTAGATCTGCAAGGAATCGTGGCAGCCACCGTAAGTACCCTCACAGGCAACCTACGAGGGGCATCTACAATCTCGCAGCAGCTGGCACGTAATCTCTATGACGAAGAGGTAGGGCGCGAAGTGAGCGTGACACGCAAGCTCCGCGAAATTATTACCGCTGTTGAATTGGAGCGGCGCTACACCAAAACCGAAATCGTCGAGATGTATTTCAACACGGTGAGCTTCGGGTCGAATGCCTTTGGAATTGATGCAGCCGCCCGCACCTTTTACGGCGTCCGAGGCAGCGAACTGGATGTGCCCCAGGCAGCTACACTGGTTGGGCTTTTGAAAGGGACGACCTATTACAACCCGGTGCGCAACCCCGAAAACGCCCAGCGTCGCCGTAATGTGGTGCTCGGACAAATGGTACGCAATGGGTTTTTGACCGAAGAAGAGTTGGCGGAGTATCGGGAAAAGCCTGTAGATGCCGAGTATCACTCTGCCGAGTTGTACGCTAGCTTAGCTCCGTACTTTGCTGAGCATGTGCGCAACGAACTGCAGCGCCTCACGCGCGATCCGTCGCATCCGCTTAGTGATCACGACATGTACGGCGATGGATTGCGTGTGTACACAACCCTCGATAGTAAAGTGCAAGAGCATGCGCAAGCGGCTGTGGATGCGCAAATGGAGGGCTTGCAGGCTGTGGTCGATTATGAGTGGGGGCAATCCCAGATCTCTTCGCTGGGTATCGATTTTGAACCGTACCTCGAACGCGTTTCCGAAGAAGGGTTTGAGCCGTTTGCCCATTTCTGGAACACGAATACAAACCTCGTCAACGAGTATATTCGAGACACCAACCATTACCAGTCGCTTACCAACGACGGCTACAGCGACACCGAAGCGCTCGAAGAGCTCCGGGCCAACGAGACGTTTGTCGATTCGCTGCGCACCCTCAAAACGCGACTTGAAGCCGGAATGGTTTCTATGGAACCGCGTACCGGTCAGATCAAAGCATGGGTTGGCGGACGCGACTTCCGCAGCGATCAGTACGACAAAGTGAGCATCGCCCGCCGGCAGTCCGGATCTACCTTCAAACCCTTTGTCTACACAGCAGCTATCGATAATGGATATTCGCCATTCCAAACGTATGTAGATAGCACATTTCAGTACTACGATGAAGGGGCCGACGAAATATGGAGCCCCACCAACTTTAGCGGGCACAGTGGCGAAGATGTGACGCTTACCCAAGCACTGGCCCGGTCGCTCAATACCGTTACCGCCCGCCTGGCCATCGATATTGAGCCAAGTACCATCGTGCAATATGCCCGCCGTATGGGGGTACATAGCACCATTCGCCCCCAAGATGTTGGCCCGGCGATCTCTCTGGGAACGACCGACGTAACCCTGTTAGAGATGGTAAACGCCTACAGTACACTTGCCAATGGTGGGTTACGATACGAGCCCCAAACCATCACACGAGTAGAAGATCGCTATGGGAATGTACTGTGGGAGCAGACGCCAGCGCCCCAAGAAGCGCTTTCCGAACGCACCGCCTATACCGTAGTTGATATGATGCGCGGTGTCATCGACTTTGGAACCGGCATACGAATGCGCACACAGTTTGGCCTCTCGGGGTACGATTTGTCAGGGAAAACCGGGACCACCCAACGCAGCGCCGATGGCTGGTTTGTACTCATGCATCCAGACCTTGTGACAGGCGCCTGGGTCGGCTTTAACGATCAGCGCATCACATTTCGAACCAGCACGTGGGGACAAGGAGGGCGCAATGCATTGTTCTTGGTGGGCGACTTCTCGCAACGCATTGCCGAAATGGAGAATAGCCCGCTCTCACGCGAAGCCGAGTTCCCACTCGAAGAATACGACGATCCTCCGTCCGATGACGACCGCGATACGGATGGCGTAGGATGGTAGATCGTAACATTTAGAGCATCGGCCGGAAACACCGTGAACGCCGACCGCTTCACTCGGTTAAGGTACCATACAATATCCATTTGCTTGGTGCGTGGATCTGACACATCCCCTGCGGTACCGTGTGCATTGGGCTGGCAGCAGCTGGCCTCAGACGCTCGCACCAAAGCAACGCTTGTAACCTCACCCCAACACTAAGGACCTGTGGACATCGAATCGCGCACTGTAGATATACCTCGTAAAGAGCGCACCACCAAGAGCGACGACCCCGTTGCGATCTGGCCGCTTGTTGAAGCTGCCCTCGACAAAATAGATGCGGATGAGCCCACGCGCGAAGCCGCTCAGGCGGCAATCCAGTACAGCGATGGGTGCGCCGTCTTGGCCAATTACCTGAACAGCCAAGCCAAGCGTGTTCATAAAATGGACTATCGCTTTAAGGTGCCTCTCCTCGTATTTGGAGCTGAACTGGCCCGTGAAGATGATGGCGCAGAAACCATCTATGATCCTGAGGAAGGAGCCATCTACTTCGAGACCGACGACCACCAGTTCTCCTTTCACGTCTACAAAGACTGGACCGTCGACTGGGAGTCTGTGGCCGATTATGTCGAAAACGGCTACGAATGGATTGGCGTAGACAATCAAGTCTGGGCGCTCGACTGGCTCATGGATTACCTGGAGGTGCCCACCGATAAGTACATGGTGGATGATGACGAAGACGATGACGAAATGGAGCGCTTCAGCCGTATCTAAGAGATAGGCTGGTTTCGCTGATGGACGAGTAGGCAGGCAGCGGCGTGCACGTTGGCGTAATATGCGCCAAGTCTTACAGGTGCTCTCATCCATAGAAGCATGACTTCAGCGGGACATTGTAGCATTATCCACATGCTACTATGCTCTCTTGCTCTCCCCCTGTCATCATGCGCGTTATTGGATGCAACGCCGCGTACGGCGCTGGCGGCATTGGCCAACACCTGGCTCATCTGGTCGAGGAGTTCCGTGACGCAGGCACGCTCCATCAGTACCTGGCTCCGCGCGTTCGTCCTCACGATGCACACGGGCACGTTGTCGCCTCCCCGCGCTTAACTTCTTGGGTCCAAGCCTGTCCGCCCATCCGGTGGATGCCGGGCTGGCGCAATCATATAGGCAATGATCTCTACGATCGTGCTCTCGCTGATGCGCTTCCACCCACAGGACACACTTACATGGGGTTCGTTGG
>CAZZCI010000083.1:0-2131 GCA_964653015.1 uncultured Rhodothermales bacterium | reverse complement strand
GCTCGCGACCCTCGCATCACCGTTGCCCCCGGCGATCCGCTGCCGGTCTTGCAGCAGGCCGATGTGTTTGTGCATCCAAGCTATGAAGATGGCTTCGGGTATGCCCCCGCCGAAGCGCTGGCGTGTGGCGTGCCCGTCGTAGCCACCCGCGATACGGGCATGGCCGAGCATATCACCCAGGGGGTGAACGGATACGTTATACCCACGGGCTCCGTTGATGCGTTGGTAGATCGGATCCATCACCTTATGGATCATCCACTGGCCACAACGACCTCGCTATGGCCCCACAGCACAGCCGTACGGTAGTGCGCCTAAACAGGAACGCCTCTTCTTGGCGAACGCACCAGCCAGATGATGCGTATATGTGGCACCGTTGTTGTTAACTGCTGTTTTGTCTATGGCCACGCTTATTACTGTCGCCCAGTTCGATGCGCCGCACCAGGCTCACCTGGCCCGCATGCAACTTGAGGCTGAAGACATTCCCTGCCGCGTGATTCATGAGGACATGACCGGCCTCACCATGTTTTTCTCCTCACGAGCGGGAGGCGTAAAGGTGCAAGTGCCTGCTGGATTTGAAGAGGATGCGCGCGCAGTTCTCCGGGATATGATGGCTGAAGAGTAGCCGGGGCTGTTTCGGATGTGCAGGCTGGCAGCACGATCAACCGACAACAGCGCAGTGGAAGGGGGGCTCGTTACGAAAACGGGGGTTTTGTGTCGTATGGGAAAAGCCCCGGGGCCGCTATGGCCTACAATCCCGACAAACACGACCGCCAGTCGATACGGCATCCCACCTGGGATTATCGACAGCCTGCGGCGTATTTCATTACGACCTGCACCCACGAACGGCGCCATCTGTTCGGCACCGTGGCCGCGAAACGCATGCATGTGAATGCGTACGGACGCATCGTATCCGACGAATGGCACCGCACCGAACGCGTGCGAGACGCCGTGACGTTGGATGCGTTTGTGGTGATGCCCAACCACGTACACGGGATTATTTGGATTCATCCCGATTCCGCGTCCCCCCGTAGGGATTCATCGCCGATGAATCCCTACGGGGAAACGTTTCCCCATCCCGGCAACATGCCAATGTCCGATCATAACCGGGCATACGGACGGGCGATTGCCGGGTCGGTCTCTACCATCATGCGGCAATTCAAATCGATTGCCACGAAACGAATCAACCGGCATCGCGATACGCCGGGTGCGCCTGTGTGGCAACGCAATTTCTACGATCACATCATTCGCAATCGACGGGCCTTGCGTCAAATTCGCCGGTACATCCGCGAGAATCCGGTCCGGTGGACGGATGACCGGTTTTATTCGCGGGACTGATCCATCCCATCAAAAAACCGCCCGGCCCTCCACATGGAGGACCGGGCGGTTGTGTATGAGATACGTTCCGATGTGCATCACCCACACCCGGTCGTCGTCCCACACGCCGGGCAGATGTAGCAGGCGCCGCTGCGCACGGTGATGGTGCCGCAGTTGGCGCAGGGCGGCGAATCCTCCTGGTTCTTGTAGGTGGTTTTCGCCGTGGTCTGCATGACGGCCTTCTGGGCCGGGGCGTCGCTCGCGGTCTCTATGAAGGCATCGATGGTCTGGCCCACCAGCGAGTCCTCGTCGTCAATTGCCGGCGCTTGTTTGGACGCTGGCGTCTCGGATGAGGGTGTGTCCATCGTGCCAAAATCGAGCTCGGCCTGGGCGGCATCGGAGGCGGCGCCGCTGCGGGAGGACGTCTCCCCAGCGGCCGTGTTAGGGTCCACGGTACCCTCCGCCGCATCGGACGTCTGTGGTTCCGCATCCAAGAACTTGATGGATAGGTATCGGAAGATGTAATCCATCATCGACTTGGCGATGGGGATCTGCTTGTTGTTCGTAAAGCCACTCGGCTCAAACCGCATGTGGCTGAACTTGCGGCACAGATCTTCCAGCGGCACGCCGTACTGCAGTGCGATCGACACGCTGGTGGCAAAGGCGTCCATCATGCCGGCAAGGGTCGAACCCTGCTTGGCAATCGTGATGAAGATCTCACCCGGCTGCTCGGTCTCAGGGTAGAGACCCACCGTTAGGTAGCCTTCGTGACCGGCAATCGAGAACTTGTGCGTGATCGACGGACGCTCATCCGGCA
>CAZZCI010000082.1:6095-9348 GCA_964653015.1 uncultured Rhodothermales bacterium | reverse complement strand
GCGTCTACCTTGGGATACTGCGCCCCCACCTCCTGGGCAATAAGCCCAGCAAGTCGCTCAATCAACGCGTATTCGTGCTGCGTAACCTGTGCTTTGACCAGGTCGTAGATCGCTTCATAGTTTACCGTGTCGTGCAAGCTATCCGACGCCACAGCATCCGACACATCCATCTCAGCAGACACATCAACTTCGTACCGGCCGCCCAGACGATGCTCCTCCTCCATCACGCCATGATGGCCATAAAACACCGCGTTGACGAGCCGTACCGTTCCTTGCATGTCTTGCGAGAACCTGACTGTATGATAGTTTGCTACGACGAGTAGCCCTACGCGACCTGCAGAGGGCTGAGCTTAGGAATGGCGGAGAGCTCCCGAAAGGCACGGGCACGCTCCACAATGAGCTCCGAATTGAGGGCAAGCAAGCGCTTGGGCCCAAAACGCTCCACCACAAAAGACGCCATAGCACTTCCGTAGATAATACCACGACGCAGATCAGCCGACGTGTAGCTGCCAGCCTGCACCAGATGGCCCGCGAGTCCGCCAGCAAAAGTGTCGCCTGCGCCGGTAGGGTCTTCGATATCCTCAAGCGGATAGGCGGGAGCGCTAAAGACCGTCTCGCCGTTGAACAGCAGCGCCCCGTGTTCACCTTTCTTAATGATAACTGTTGCGGGCCCCATCTTTTGAATGCGCGCCGCCGCCTTCACCAAGTTCGGCTCCTCGGCCAATTCGCGCGCTTCAGAATCGTTGACAACCAGGCAATCTACCTGCGTGAGGGTTTCGCGCAAGCTGTCGGGCGTGTTTTCGATCCAGTAGTTCATGGTGTCGCACAGCACGTACTCCGGATCGTTCACCTGACTAAGTACATGACGTTGCACCGCCGGGTCGAGATTCCCCAAACATACGATGCGGCTGTTCCGATACGTTTCGGGAAGGGTCGGCTTAAAGTCAACCAATACGTTGAGTTGCGTGTCGAGCGTGTCGCGCTCATTCAGGTCGTAGTGGTAGCGGCCCTTCCACAGAAAGGTTTTGCCGTCCTCATCCACCTCAAGGCCTTGCAAGTCGATGTTGCTATCCCGAAACAGTTGCAGATACTCCGCTGGAAAATCGCCCCCCACAATACCCACCAGGCGTACGTCGTTGGTGAAATACTGCGCGGCAAGCGATAGATACGAGGCGCTACCCCCCAACACGCGGGGCGCGTTGCCAAACGGGGTTTCTATGCAATCGAACGCAACCGTTCCTACAGCAAGTATACTCACAGATCAGCAGATGGCAATGATAAGCGACGAACAGAACACGTACCCATACCCCTTCCAAACGTTGGGCATCGAGTTCGAATTCTACACAAATGAAAACCGGACTTAACGGGAAAGCACTCCGACAAACACGCCGACTGCAAACGCGCCAAGCATCGTTGCGGTTTGGCGTTCACGAACCCAGTCGCGCGCCACATCAACCGCAATGGATGCGGGAATAGCCATGGTGCGCCAGTCGTCAGCTACTGAGGACGGAGGCGCTTGCCCGCCAAATGGATCGTTAGCAAACGGATCGTTGCCCCCTGCCCCTGCTTGAAACGGATCGGCGCCGCCGAACGGATTGTCGCCGCCCGGCTGCGGTCCCTGGAAGGATTCGGACGATGATGTGTTAAATGGGGAGTCCGGGGCCGGTCCTTCGGAAGGCCCATTGGCTGATGGACCGTTGGCAGTCGGATCGTTGCCGCTGTCTGGATCGTTCGAAGTAGGAGCGTTCATAGCCAATTTTTTGTGGATGGATGTGGTGAATGTGTGCTGCGCATTGTAGGTTATGGGATGCGCACCGTTTTCTCAACTTCGCACCCACGGTGTTTGGTTCCTCGCGGCTTGTGTATGAGATGTGTTGCATCTCCCCGCTCCGCGTTACCGTCTCGATTTCTTGCCATTCGACAGTTGTGCCATGCGTCGATGTGTACCTCTTCTCGTTGTTGCGCTTGCCTTTGGGATGTGGATGGGCGCCCCCGCTTCCGCGTTCAGCCAGTCGTCGGGCTCGCCAGCCTCTGCCTTTGATCGGGCCCAAACGTTGTACGATCGCGGACTGTACGCCTCGGCGGCAACCGCGCTAAGCGACTTTCGACGGGCTCATCCCCGACACAGCGCGGCCCCCGAAGCACTGTATCTGGAGATCCGCTCTATGCAAGCGCTCGACCGTACCGAAGAGGCCTTTCGCCTCACGGAAGAGCTGCAGCGCCGTTACCCGCGTCATCCCGAGGCGGGGCGCCTCCTACTTGCCATCAGTGAGGATGCGCTTGAGCGCGGCGATGGAGACACCGCGCGGGCCTATCTCGAACGGATACGCGAAGACGGCAACAGTGAGGTAGCCGCCCCGGCTACGGCGCTCCTCGCTCAACACGCCCATCGCGAAGGCAACGCCCAAGAAGCCCTTTCACTGTACATCGACCTCGTACAGTCGCATCCTGATCATGAAGAGGCGCCCGAAGCCGCATTTCGAGCAGGGCAGCTCTATCTACAGCGCGACCGCCCCGAGGATGCCACCCGTGCGTTCCAAACGGTGCTCAACCGGTACAGCGATTCCCCCTTTGCTGAAGAATCTCGCGAGCCCCTCGCCGATGCGCATGTCCGGCTTGAGCAGTACGAGGAGGCCATCGACGTGCTCGAAGCTGCCTCGAACCGGTCGGCGCGCGCCAATCAACTGCTTGGCTATGCATACCTAGAGGTGGGCAATTGGCACAGTGCCGAGCGCGCCCTCACCGATGCCACCGAAGGCGGCTCGCCCGACGCATCCATCGCATATGGACTCGGCTGGGCGGCGTATCACCAGGGCAACCATGAGCAGGCCGCCGAATACTTTGCCCAGGTGGGCAACTCCGATCATCCAGCAGCCCAAACTGCCCGGTTTGAGGCGGCCCGCAACCTTCAACAAGTTAGCCGAACCCACGAAGCCCGTGATGCCTACGCTGCCTACATCGATGTAAACCCTTCGGACGAACGTGCCGATGAGGCCATGTTCGAGGTCGGACGCCTCTACTATCAAGACGGCGACTACGACCAGGCCGGACAAACCATGCAGCGCCTGTTGCGATCCTATGCGGGCTCTGAAAAGCGCGGCCAGGCTCACCTTATGCTCGGCAACGTAGCCCTGCAACGCGAGGACCTGCCTGGCGCTATGGATGCGTTTGACGAGGCCATCGACCGTGGCGCAGCGCCCGACTCTATCCGCGATGCGGTCGAGTTTCAGCAGGCCTGGTCGCTTTACGAAAG
>CAZZCI010000082.1:1452-5995 GCA_964653015.1 uncultured Rhodothermales bacterium | reverse complement strand
GCCTTTCAGCAGTTTCTGGACGCCTATGACGGCGACACGCGCATCCCTTACCGCGCCGATGCGCAACTCCGCCTGGGCGACAGCTACTTTGCACTCCGCCGCTACGAAGATGCCATTGCCGCATACCAGAACGTAGAGGATACCGGACGCGATTATGCTCTCTTCCAAATAGGCGAAGCCTATAACCTGCTCAACGACCCAGAGTCGGCCACCGAAGCATTTGACGAACTCGTTGCCAGCTATGATGACGACAGCCGCTGGCATGCTGAAGCTCTCTACCGCCGTGGACGCGTCTATTTCCAAATGCAGGACTACGAGGCGGCTCGTTCCTCGTATGCCGAGTTGCTCGCTTCATATCCCGACCACCCTCTCACAGCGCGAGCTCAGTACGGCATTGGTGACGCCTACTTTAACCGAGGCGACATGGACGATGCCATTGCTGCATATCGGCAGGTGCTGGAAAATCATCCCGAAAGCGACTTATTCTCCGACGCGGCAGCTGGTATCCAATCTATCTTTGTCGTCCGCGATGATGTCGAAGGAGGCAGCGAACTGATTGAAGACATTGCCGACCAGATCGACGACCCCAACCGCCGCGACGCGTTGCGCTTTCGTGCGGCTGAGACTGTCTACCAGAGTGGCGATACCGACCAGGCGCTGCGTCAACTGCGTCAGTTTGTGCGTACCGCCCACACCGATGCATACCTGCCGGAAGCCTACTTCCTTCTTGGACGGGGCCACGCCAGTCAACAAGAACCTGATGAAGCGCGCACTTACTTCGAGCAACTCATCGGCGAATATGAAGACCACCGTCGCGTTCCCGATGCCTCGCTTCGTCTCGGCGAGTTGCTTGCTCAATCTGAACGCTACGACGAAGCGCTTATCGCGTACCAGCGCGCCGCCGATCACGAAGCAGCCCCAACCGACATCATTGCCCGGGCTCGCTACGGCGAAGCAGTAGCACTGCTGAACCTCGACCGCCGCACCGACGCAGAAACGCTGCTGCGTACATTGGCGGAAGAAAGCGACTCGGATCGCATAGCAACCTCAGCGCAACTCGGGCTCGGGCGCCTGGCAGAGGAGCGCAACGAACTTGAAGCAGCCGAACAGTTGTACCGTGAGGTCGCAGACACCGCCTCGAACGAAACTGGAGCCGAAGCCCAGTACCGCCTCGGACGCTTGCTACGGCTTACCGAACGCCACGATGAAGCCCTCACCGAACTCGACCGCATTCCCACCCTCTATTCTGGCTATCCAGACTGGGTTGCGCAGAGCTACCTCGAACAAGCCCGCACGTACAATCAAATGGGCGAAACCGGCGAGGCCCAGCGCCTATACGACCGCGTCATTAGTTCGTATGGAGGCACTCCCTTTGCCGAAGAAGCCCAGGAAGAACGCGTAGACCTGTAATTGTCCCCCCCGGTCTCCCTCCATGTTTTGTGCTCTAACGCCTTTTCGCCCTATGCGCTTTGCCGTTCTCGTCTGCAGCCTACTTCTTGCCACCCCGTTAGCCAGTCTGGCTCAAACACAAGACGATGAGCCCGTTCTTCCCGAAATCACACCTCGTGAAATTGAGATCCGGGGTGAATACAGCGTCGTGTTTCCCTCGTTAGAACGTCCCATGCTGGATGAGTTGCAGCCCCGCACCAACGTGCAGGCCCTGCCATTAGATGGCCTTCCCCCAGCCACCCCCTTTACGTTTCAAATCGATGCCCTGCCTCCCCTCGATTTGGACCCGCCGGACTTTAGCAGAGATCTTGCTGGCATGCCCGAGTCTCCACTCGATGGCATAAACGGCTTCCTCGAAGCATCCGGCGGCCGCTTCACCGAACGGCTTGCTCACGCGCACTTTCAACTGCCTCTAAGCAGGACTACCCACATCAACCTGGATGCCGAATATGAAGGCATGCGGGGTAGCTCTCCCTTCGAAGAAAGCGTGCTGCGCACCACGTATAACGTGTTCGATGGCGCACTAGACCTGGAGCATCGCGGAGGATCATGGGGATGGCGCTCTGCCATCGATGGCGCCTATACCGACCGATCGCTCTACGGTCTCGCCAACGTGTCGGCCTTTGAATCGCCAGCCCGAACGAGCACCCAAGTTGGCACCCATCACACCCTCGATATTTATGGCAACGTGCCCGTTACCTTCTCGGCCGGATATGAAGCGCACACCGCCACCTTCGACGCCGACAACGATACGGCGCCCGGAACGGGCTTACCAACACCTGGGGAAAGCCGTACGACTCAGCAGTTCACCAGTCAGCTCAACGTAACGTTCCCCCTCAACATCTTCGATCTACGACTCGATGGACGCACAACACTGGCCGGCCTCAATGGTGAACCAGCCTTTGCTGCCGATGCAAGAAGCGGACTTCTCCACACCACCGCCCATTTAGTCGATAGTCCTGATGTTCACGTAGAGGCTGGTTTTACCTTCATGAATGTTGCTGTTGATGCACCCTATGCGTTTTCCGCTTCCTCAAGCCCTTCGAACACATACGGGGCTCCCTACGCCCATGTCGAGTGGCACCCTACCCCCGGTTGGACAGTCTACGCCGACCAGACTCCAACACTTACGCTCCACACGCCCTCGACTCTATTTGATACGAACCCCTACACGATTACCGATCCTGGGGCGGGAGCCACAGTGCACACCCTCAACACAACTGCCGGACTTATATGGACGCCAGGACCTTTAACCCTCGATCTACATGCCGGCATTCAACGAAGTCCGCAGCGCATGTTTTTCGCGTTTGACGACGGGCTCTATGCCCCGAACTCATTCGAATCGGACACACGCCATATTGGCTTTGATGCTACACTACAAGCAGTATCGCCCTGGTTTGGAACGCTCCACGTTCAATATACAGATGGATCTATTGAGCAGGCAGATGGACTTCCTCTTGTTGCGCGTGCTCGCGGCGAAGCTACCGTAGGCTATCAGTTTGCTGATCGCCAAGCTCGTATCCAACTGCATATGCATGGACAAGGCCCGCGCGACCTGGATAATGACGGAACCACAACTGTTCCTGGCTTTGTTGCGCTTGGCCTTTCCGGAGACGTACAGATCACGCCTAACTTAGAAGTAACCGGATATGTTAAAGACCTCGGTTCAAACGAGGTGCAAGAATGGCCGGGATACCCACAACCCACTGCTCGCATCGGCGGCGGTGTGCGTCTACTCTGGTAAAAGCACTCATTATGCGATCAAAAACAGGTTTTCTGGACATTTGGCTCGGTTATGGATTGACGATGGACTAGAAATGTGGTAATCTATAGTGCAGTCATTCACTATAACTCCAATTTTTCCTGTATGGCTATGGCCCAACCTTCCCCAAAAGCCATCATCGAGGCATTTGCCACCGCCGTTCAAGACGAGCTCGCCGAGGGGCGTAGCGTTGAACTGCCAGGCCTTGGTGTCTTAAAAGTGGAGCACAAACCCAGCTCCAAGACGGATGCTGCACAGTCCAACGATGCTGCATGGGTGCCGCCTCAACGCACGGTCGTCTTCGTGCCTAAAAACTCGTCTGCTGCTGACTGAATAGCGCTACCTCCTTATGTCTGACCGACTGCTCTCCCGACTGGCTGACTACCTTGATCTGCCCGAGTCCGAGGCAGGTCCCCTTATGGAAGCACTCCTCAATCAGGTGCGTAGCCGCGCCCAGTCTAGCGATTCTGGTGTGCGCATTCCTGACCTCGGTACATTTGCTACTGACGAAGATGGTACGCTCAGGTTTGAACCTGCCGATGCGCTCAAAGAAGCCGCGAACCGTCCTTACGAAGGGCTCCACGAAGAACCTGCGGCAGGTTCAGCCTCCCCGGCCTCTACCGATGCTCCTTCAACCACTACAGAGACGAATCCTTCTGATGTAGAGGAAGACGCTGCTGCGTCGCCTTCGGAGGCTCCTGATTCGGGAAGCCTTTGGGGGGCTGCTATGCAGTCATCGCCCCCATCGTCCGCGTCTACTTCGTCAAGCACAGATGCGGCAAACGCCGACACGGCAGAGTTTAATGCTCCTGGTTCTGCATCATCCTCTGCGTCCGACAAAGACGTGGACAGTGACCTGGACGAGGAAATCGACGATGACTTCTGGAGTCGCGACCGTGAATGGGATCTTTCCACTGTTGCGTTTAACGATATCGATCATGATGCTCCTATTGAAGAGCAGTTATCTGACTACACAGAGAGTAGCAGCACACCGCGTCCTGAAGAATCGCGCACGGCGCCTTCTAGTTTTTCGGCAGATCAACCCTCTCGCTCAGAGCCAGCCTCAGCGTCAGCCTCTTCCTCTGCCCAAAGTCCTTCAAAGTCCCCTCCACCACCCGACGAACCGCCGGGAAGCTCCTCCAGTAATCGCTCTAGACTGCTTGTAGGCTTGCTTGCTGTTTTTCTTGTAGCGGCCGCAACGTGGGTCGTGCTCGGAGAGCGAGGCACCGTTCCAGGTCCGCTCGATGTCGTCGAACGCATGACGGCTGCTTCCGATCCTGAGCCTACCAATGGCGAAACCCCTTCGCCTGCTGAAGATCCAGGTACCAATGC
>CAZZCI010000082.1:0-1352 GCA_964653015.1 uncultured Rhodothermales bacterium | reverse complement strand
AACCTGCCTGTCGATATTTTTCCCAGTCCAGCAGGAGATGGAACCATGCGGTATCGCGTTGTCGTAGGTCAATTTGAATCTCGTACGGCAGCTCAAGAGATTCGCGAAACGTATGAAGACCGTCTCCCTGAAGACGCCTGGAGCCTTCAACTAGAGCCCTAATTCACACCCTGAACTGATTTGTTGTACCCTGTGCTTATGAAGTTCGCCCTGCAGTCTACCCCCGAAGACGCTTCTGTTGCTGAAGACACATTGGCAGCAGCTTCAGAAGAAGGGGCCATGTCCGTCCTTGACATTTTGATTCAGGGCGGATGGGTGATGATTCCTATCTTATTGCTTTCGTTTATTGCCATCTACTTATTTATTGAACGGCTTATTACCATTCGTCAAGCTGCGAGCAACCCGGATGCGATTACGAATCAAGTGCGCGACTACATCCGAGCCAATGACATTGACGGGGCGCTCTCTTACTGTAGCCGCAAAGACGTGCCCATTACTCGTATCTTAAGGCAGGGGTTAGAACGACTGGGACGCCCTATTTCCGAGATTCAAGACGCGGTCCAAGCCGCTGGCAAACACGAAACCTTTCTCTTAGAGAAGCGGACCAATATGCTTGCCAGCATTGCAAGTGTAGCGCCAATGCTTGGCTTTTTTGGAACCGTGCTGGGTATGATTCGGGCCTTTCAAGATATTCAGTCTTTGCAGGGCAATGTAAACCCAAGCGTACTGGCTGGTGGGATTTGGGAAGCACTTATTACAACAGCTGCAGGGCTCTTCGTGGGTATACTGGCTTCGCTGGCCTACAACTACCTGCTTGACCGTATCAAGCGTCTTACCAACGATATGGAGCGCTCAGCGACTGACTTTATTGACTTGCTTCAAGAACCAGTTTCGTGACTGGCTTCCAGATCATGACTGCTTCTACTTAAGCTTCAGTTGCTATGGCCTTTGACTTTGCTCCTTCACGCCCCCCCGTTTCTTCAATCAGTTTAGCCGGTATGACAGATGTCGTACTGCTGCTTCTGATTTTTTTCCTCCTCACTTCCAGCTTCGTTCCACAACTTGGTATTCAAGTCACCTTACCCGAGGTGGATTCATCTGCCCCTGTTGAACAGCAGTATATCACCGTCTCTCTCACCGACGACGGAACCTACTTCGTTGATGGCAACCCCGTTGAAGAAGCCCAACTTGTAGATCGTATTCGAGAAGCACGTACGTCTGAGACGACAACGGTCGTTCTACGTGCCGACCAAGGTGCTACCATTGCTCAATTCGCAAATGTGGCTTCTGCAGCTCAGGCACTTGAACTTCGGGTCCTAATGGCAACCGAACGAAGATCAAGCTGATATCGC
>CAZZCI010000081.1:3928-9376 GCA_964653015.1 uncultured Rhodothermales bacterium | reverse complement strand
CAGGTGCAGATCTCTTGCTACAAACGCACGGCCCGATACAAGCGAAAGCGAAGCAGCAACGGAAAGAGCAGTAAATCGCTCGAAACGAAGATGCATGTGCTCTGGCGCAACGAACGCCACATGCGTCCGCTATCTCAAGGGGCTGATGGCATCGAGATTCCCGTCTCTTTTCAACTGCCTGAAAACCGCCCGACCTCGACCCCGATTCGCCGGTCCGACAAGTACCTGGCCCGCAACAGAGTATCTGATATTATCTGGCGCGTGCGCATCCGTGTAGAAACCGACGATGGGGTCGATTACAATGCCACTTTCGAGGTACCAGTGTTTGAGTCTGAGGATACCTCCAAAGCGGCAGCTCCACCCCCCGACGAAGCCGAAGAAGCCGTCTCTACCGAACAGGTCTTTTGGGACCTGGAAGCCGATGAAGAAAAGCTTGGGCCGGCTGCTGAAGAAACGGAGCCCGCTGTTTCAGATCCATATGATGAATACGTGGTGCGGCCTTCGCTCACCGAACCCATCAGTCCGAATGTGTCGCTGGAGCGCAGCACTGGCCACTTTCGCCTACATGTAGCTCCCGACCGAAGCCAAATCACACCGTACCTAATTGGAGCGGCCGGAATTGCAATGATGATCGGAAGCTTCTTCGTATTTGGAGCCAACTTTTGGGGCGGATTTATACTTCTCGCGTTTGGTGCGCTTCTTCTATGGGCAGCCTATTCCGCGCTCACGAAAGAAGCCACACTCACTATCTCAAACGGCACTATCGATGTTAAAGGCGCTGCCACCTTCGGAAAAAGCGATACGGAAATCCCGATCTCCGACGTCAAAGACATATGGGTGATGGTTGGCGGCAGTGAAAAGCAAGCCAACTACAAAATTGTGATCGAGCGTCACGAAACAGAGCTCAGCGATGATCGAATGCAAGAAGCTGCTGGTAAATTCGCCGACACGATGGGCATGATTGTAGGAGAAGATAAGGTTGACCAGATGAAGACCGCCTACGATGAGAAAAAGCACCGAGCCGCCAGCATTGATGGACTACACAACAAGATGGAAGCAGACTGGATCGCTGAACAGATTCGCGAGGTGGTAGAGTCCGAGGCGCGATATGCATAGCACCTGCGTGCCCGATGCTCCCAGAGGCTTTTGAGGTGGTTCGTTCAGCCTCGTCGACGCAGCACCGGCCACGTCTCCACGATCTCGTCGCGGTGCACGGCGTGCAGTACGGACTGGGTGGCCACGGTCACGCACGCATGGTTGGGCACAATGCGCAGCCGGTCGCCCACGCCAAATGTTGCCCCGCCCGGTACGGCCATCCACCCGTGCTCTTCAGAGAGCCCCGTGATTTCAGCATGGGGATGCCGACGCATAAACGCGGCGTTGTACAGGGGAATGCCATACCCAGTAGTTTGCGTACCGGTGTCGGTCGTTAGGATTTTTTTGCCCGCATCCACAAATACGCGCTCGGTTCCATTTGGTGCGCGATGACGACTCACCGCCTGGGTGTACACGGTCAACGCACAGGCATCGAGCGAACACACGCCGAGCGTGTGCTGCATGGCGTCGTGAAAGACGTAGTTGCCCGGACGAATTTCGGTGATTTGCAGCCCTTCGTAGATTGTGTTCTTAAAATATCGTATCGAGGGCGTAGAGCCTATGCTCACCGTAAAGTCGCGTTTAGCAACAGCAGGTGTGGCATCTTCATAGATGCGTGCTGCGGCCTGCAGGATGCGATCTCTTTCTTCTTGGGCTACGCGGCGGAGCGCCTCTTCTTTCGTTTCGCCATTGCGTGGCCCGCTGTAGCTATGCCCGGCATGCGTGAGCACTCCGACAAGCCGGAGGCTATCGGACGCAATGATTTGCTGTGCACGAGCGGCTATGTCGTCGCTATCGTACCGCACTCCACAGCGTCCATGCCCCGTGTCGATTTCCAGCAGCACCTCCGCCGGATTGTCTGGAGCATATGCCGCACTAGCCTGCTGGATGCCTGCTTCCGTATCCACACAAAACCGTACGGTAGCATGCGAGCGCAAGGCGCGCACTCGGGCATGCACATCCGCGCCAACAAGTGGATAGGCAACGGTTAGGTCGGTATAGCCAGCCTCAGCAAATTGGTCGGCCTCGTCGAGTGTGGCTACGGTGAGCCCAACCGCCCCCGCCTCGTGTTGCCGTTCGGCAATAGCCGGGCACTTGTGTGTTTTTGCATGTGGACGCAGCGCTACGGTTTGGGCGTTGGCCCGGGCCTGCATTGCTTCGATGTTGGCATCGAGCCGGTCAACGTCGACCAACAGGGCGGGGGTGGAGAGCGTGTCGATGGGAGCCAGTGTAGTAGACATAGGAGAGAGCAGCGATAAACGTAAGAACAGGGCGTATCCAGCATGACAAACGCCCACCTCGATCGAGCGAGATGGGCGTCTACAATGCATCAGATGGCATGAGCAACCAGATCAAAACGATCCCATGGAAACGCGAAGCCGGTTGCGGGCGCGCTCAAGGGCTTCCTCGGCTTCCTTGCGTTCTTCCGGCGTGGCACTTTCACGAAGCAGCTCCAGTGCGCGTTTTTCAGCGGCCTGAGCGCGTTCAGTGTCAATATCAGAGGCGGGCTCAACGGTCTCAGCCAGCACGATGACGCGGTTGTCGAGCACTTCGAGAAAGCCTCCGCTCGTAGCAAACGTGATGCGTCCGTCGCTGATCGTCAGCTCTTCGTACGCCTCTTCGGTCTTGACCACAATTTTGCCGATGTCAAAGGCAGCAATCATGGGAGCGTGGTTGCGCAGCACCTCGAACGAGCCTTCAATACCGGGTGCTTGCACGCCCCGAGCCGAGCCTTCGAAAGCGCGGCCATCGGGAGTCACAATGTCAACGTGGAGTTCGGTAGCCATGAGCGTAGGGGGATGAAGTCGAACGGAAGCCGACGGACACGGAGGTTATTCGTCTTCGGCAAGCATTTCTTCGCCTGCTTCGATGACCTCTTCGATGGGGCCCTTCAGCAGGAAGGCCCGTTCGGGTAGATGGTCGAGTTCGCCATCGAGAATCATGCGGAAGCCACGAATGGTTTCGTCGATAGGCACGTAGGCACCGGGGGTACCGGTAAACTGTTCGGCCACAAAGAACGGCTGGCTTAGGAAGCGCTGCACGCGACGGGCGCGGTTTACGGCCTGCTTGTCTTCGTCGGAGAGCTCGTCCATTCCCAGAATGGCGATGATGTCCTGCAGCTCTTTGTAGCGCTGCAGAATCCCTTTCACCTCTTGCGCCGTCTTGTAGTGCTCTTCGCCCACAGTGCGGGCGTTAAGGATCTGGCTGTTGGAGTCGAGCGGGTCAATCGCCGGGTAGATCCCTTGCGCCGACAGTTGACGCGACAGGACGGTGGTGGCGTCAAGGTGAGCAAACGTGGTGGCCGGAGCGGGGTCAGTCAAGTCATCCGCCGGTACGTACACCGCCTGGAACGACGTAATCGAGCCCTTCTTGGTCGAAGTAATGCGCTCTTGCAGATCGCCCATTTCGCTGGCCAGCGTTGGCTGATAGCCTACAGCACTCGGCATGCGTCCCATAAGGGCCGACACCTCAGAACCAGCCTGTACGAAGCGGAAAATGTTATCGAGGAAGAACAGCACATCGCGCCCTCCGAGGTCGCGGAAGTACTCCGCAATGGTGAGCCCGGTCAGCCCTACGCGAGCACGCGCCCCCGGCGGCTCGTTCATTTGACCAAAGACCAAGGCCAAGTTCGAGGTCTTGATGGCCTCCATATCGACCTTGTCAAGATCCCAGCCGCCTTCTTCCATGACCTCGTCAAACTCTTCGCCGTAGGTCATCACGCCCGACTCCAGCATTTCGCGGAGCAGGTCGTTGCCCTCACGCGTGCGCTCGCCTACGCCCGAAAATACGGAAAGGCCCTCGTGCGCCTTTGCAATGTTGTTGATCAGCTCCTGAATCAGCACCGTTTTTCCAACGCCGGCACCTCCGAACAAGCCCACCTTACCTCCTTTCGGAACGGGCTGGATGAGATCCATTACTTTGATGCCCGTTTCGAGCATCTCAACTGAAGACGCTAGATTGTCGTAGCTGGGAGAGGGCTGGTGGATGGGACGTTGCTCATCCACCTCAGGCTGCGGCAAGCCATCCACAGCGCGGCCGGTTACGTCGAACAGGCGTCCACGAATAGCTTCGCCAATCGGTACTGAGATGGGGCTCCCGGCTTGTTTTACCGCGTCCCCTCGCTTCAGACCGTCGGTCGAGTCCATCGCAATGGACCGGACCCGGTGTTCGCCCAGGTGCTGCTGCACCTCAAGCACGAGGTCTTCGCCCGATTCGCGTTCAATGATAATGGCATCTAAAATGTCGGGCACCGCATCCGGCGGGAACTCTACGTCCACCACCGGGCCTACGATTTCAACGATTGAGCCCGTTTGTTCTGCAGTTTGTACGTCCATGAGGAAATGGTCAAGTCCGATTGGTTCGGTCGGCAGCGCAACATACCGTGCCCGCGACCAAAAAAGAGCGTTCGCGGCACGTCATGAACATAGGTGTCTGCCTCCCCAAATGCTTCCACTCAACATGGCTAAATCGCGGAAACACGGCAAAGAATCATGGAATTTCGGGTGGAACTGCTACAGATGTGTGTTACATGGGGGGATGCCTCGCATGGGCGCCTTGTTTGTGGGGCAGCAGCCCGCCCCCGGTTCTCTGTTACGGTGGCAGCCTGTCCCGTCGCCTTGACGGAACCGCCTGCCACCCTCGCGGCCCGATCTGCCATTCTTGAAAATTACGTTGCGCTAAATCAATCTGTTTTAAGTTGCTACTGACAAGCTGACAGCCTGTGCCACGCTGGTATGCTTTTCGTCGATTGTCTTGAATGCCAGCGCGGTGCGCCGGCCGGTGGTTGGCCGCAGACGCAGCGCATCCACCGGTCCATCTATTTGTTTGATTAGCGAGACACTCTATTATGAATCTGCAGAAGTTTACGGTCAAAGCGAAAGAGGCGGTGCAGGCAGCCAGTGAAGTGGCGGCCTCGCACCAGCATCAGGGGGTAGAGCCTGCGCACTTGCTCAAGGCATTTTTGAATGATCCGGACAGCATTGCGCTGTCGATCTTACGGCGCATTGGCGCTAACCTGGATCGGCTCAACCAGGTGGCCGAATCGGAAATCCAGAAACTTCCTAAGGTGTCGGGCGCCAGCGTATCCGGACAGTACTTAGGTGATGCGCTCAAGAAGGTGTTCGACCGTGCCCGGGCCGAAGCCGATGTGATGAACGACGAGTACGTGTCTACCGAGCACTTGCTCGTCGGGCTTGTAGAGAGCAAGGAAGCTGTCGGCCAAGCGCTGCGCGATCAGGGGGCGTCCAAAGACACGCTGCTGGAGGTGCTTGACAATGTGCGTGGCACACAGTCGGCAGACGACCCACATGCCGAAAGCCGCTACGAAGCGCTCGACCGATTTGCCCGCGACCT
>CAZZCI010000081.1:0-3828 GCA_964653015.1 uncultured Rhodothermales bacterium | reverse complement strand
GAGCCCAGCATCGAAGACACCGTCTCGATTCTGCGGGGCCTAAAAGAGCGCTACGAGGTGCACCACGGCGTGCGCATCCAGGATAGCGCATTGGTGGCCGCCGCCGACTTGAGCGAACGCTACATTACCGACCGTTTTCTGCCCGACAAGGCCATCGACCTGATCGACGAGGCCGCGGCGCAGTTGCGCATTGAAATCGACTCGATGCCCGCTGAACTCGATCAGCTGCAGCGTGAGATCCGCCAGCTTGAAATTGAGCGCGAGGCGATGAAGCGCGAAGAGAACGAAACAAAGATCGCGTCGATCAACGAGGAGCTGGCAAACCTTGAAGACGAGCGCGACGCGCTGCAGTCCCGTTGGAAAGAGGAGAAAGAGCTCATCCAGACGGTGCGGTCGGCTAAAGAAGAGATCGATCGGATGCGCGTGGAGGCCGAAGACTTAGAACGTCAGGGCAAATACGACGAGGTGGCCGAAATCCGCTACGGACGCATCCCCGAGTTGGAGGCTGAAGCCAAAGCGGCCAACGAAAAGCTGGAGGCCATTCAGGAAGATGGCGCCTTGCTCAAAGAAGAAATTGATGCCGAAGACGTAGCCGACATTGTATCACGCTGGACAGGCATCCCGGTGAGTCGCATGCTGGAGAGCGAGCGGCAGAAGCTGCTGCGTATGGAAGACGAACTTGCCAAGCGCGTTGTTGGCCAGCCCGAAGCCATCCAGGCGGTGTCTGATGCCGTGCGGCGCGGACGGGCGGGCCTGCAAGAAGAAACGCGTCCGATTGGGTCGTTCATCTTCCTCGGCACCACCGGCGTTGGCAAGACCGAACTGGCTAAGTCGCTGGCGCACTTCCTCTTCAACGACGAAGATGCAATGGTGCGCATCGACATGAGTGAGTATCAGGAGCGCCACACCGTGAGCCGCCTGATTGGCGCTGCCCCCGGCTACGTGGGCTACGAAGAGGGCGGACAGCTCACCGAGCAGGTGCGCCGCAAGCCGTACTCCGTTGTGCTCTTCGACGAGATCGAGAAGGCCCACAACGAAGTGTTCAACACGCTGCTGCAGGTGCTCGACGACGGACGCCTGACCGACAATCAGGGCCGCACGGTGGACTTCACCAATACCATCATCATCATGACGAGCAATCTGGGCTCGGAGGTCATCAGTGAGCGCATGGATCGTGCTGATGATGGCTTCCTGTCGGATGCTGAGCAGCAAGAGCTCGAAGAGCAAATCATGCAACTGCTGAAGCGGAAGCTGCGTCCCGAGTTCTTGAACCGCATTGATGACATTGTGATGTTCCGCTCGCTCGGACGCGAAGAGATCCGGCAGATTGTGGAGCTGCAGTTCAACCGCATTGCTCGGATTGCCGCGAAGAGCCACGATCTTACGCTGGAGCTCAGCGATGCCGCCAAAGACTGGCTGGCCGACCGCGGATACGACCCCGCGTTTGGTGCGCGTCCGCTCAAGCGGGTGCTGCAACGGCAGGTTGCCAACCCGCTGGCCGAGGAAGTACTCTCTGAATGGGTCGGCAAAGGCGACACGGTGTACATCGACCTGGCCGAGGACGAGTCGGGCTTGTCGTTCGAAACGCGGCCCGAGACTGAACCCGTGGCGGCGTAGATCGAACGCGTCGGTACATTCGGTAACGCAAAAACGCGTAGGTCTCTGGACTGCAGGGGCCTACGCGTTATTTTTTGTACATCTGAATGTTATGACCCAAATTGTCATCGCGAGGAAGGAGTATGCGACCGACGTGGCGCTGTGAAGGCAGCGAACAAACCCTCCTGGAGTGCAATCTCATCCCGTTGATTGGACAGTTGCATCCAGCCTGACAGCAATGAGATTGCACCCCAAGAGCACTTCCTCCCTGCGGTCGGGGCGCGTCGCTCCGCTCGCAATGACAAGGATGCGATTTTTGCTCGGTACGTTAAGGTCCACATGCGCCCCCCAAACAACCACACGTGACACAGCAGTAGTCATCATCGAAGCCATCCGGCCTCTGGCCTCCCGACGCGCATGGCTGTCCGGCCTTTTAGACACACTACGCTAACAAAAATAGAAGCCAGTGAATGAAAACTGCAATTCCGTAACACGCTGAGTCGACGCGTCTACTTCTGACACCAAGTTAGTCTCTCGTCCCCTAACCTAACCAATTACTTCTGTAATGTCTCTTTATTCTTCTCTGCCAGAAAGTTTACAGACCGTTGGCCGCTGGGTCATGGGTCTTCTTGGTTTCGGGCTGTGCATTGGGGCTGCAGCCATCGTTTACTTCTTTGCTCAGATGTTTTTTGAAGCTGATACTGACCTCGGAAATTTCCTGGCGAGTGTCCTGCCCTTCGGGGTTTTTGCCCTTGTATTTTTGGTGATGGGCATATTGCTGATTCGCAGCGCATTCAAAGGGAATACAAGCCAACGGGCGTATGAAGAGGCAGAGGCGCGTCCCGAACCCTGGACGGCCCGCGAGGAATGGGGTGCGAATAAAATCACGCACACAAGCCGTGTGAGGCGATCGAGAGTGTTTGCCATCGCAATAGTCTTCCTCTTCTTCGTCGGAGGTGCCGGATCAATGGCCGTCTGGGCTATTTGGAGTGAGATCCTCACCGCTTCATCGCCGGAGTGGAGCGTACTTTTTGCGGCGATCCTTCCTATTGTGGGACTACCGTTTGGACTGTATCTCGCAAGGCAGGAGTGGACCCTCTATCAGCGGGGCAAACGGTTTGGCACATCCAAAGCAACGCTTGAAACGATGCCGGGGCGTATAGGCCAGCGAATCGTTGCACAGGTCCAGGCTGCAATCGACCGTTCTGAGTTCCCAGGCCATGGTGCCCAGGTACAACTCTCCTGCTATCAGCGTACGGCACGGTACAAATCCAGTGGAAAAAACAGCCGCAAACTAAAAGAGCACTATCACCTTCTGTGGCGTGCGGAAAAGCAAATGCAGGCCGCCCGCTTCAACGCCAACGGAGCCCAGATTCCTGCTTCGTTTCAGATTCCAGACGAGATGCCACGTTCCACTGCTATCAAGCGCTCCAAGCAGCAGCTGGCTCGCACTGGCGAATCAGACATTGTTTGGGAGATCAAGGTGCGCGCTGAGATGCCTGGGGTTGATTACGAATCGCGCTTTGAAGTGCCCGTCTATGAACCTGAAGAAGCCCCTTCCGAAGACTACACGCCCGACGCCTCTAAGCAATCAGACGGACAGCCTGAGCAGGTCCTGTGGAACCTGGACACCGACCAGGAGGCGCTTCAAATTGGGCAGAAAGATGAATCTTCTTCCCAAGATCCGTATGCCGGCCACGTGGTAGAGCCGTCTCTTACGGGCCCGATCAGCAAGAATATATCGATGGAGCAGGTGGGTGGCCAGGGCGTGCGCATTCGTCAAGAACCTGAACGTAGCCTCAAGGGCATGGGGCTATCTATGCTGTGGGCCGTCCTGGGACTTGGATTCATATTAGCCATTCCAATTGTTCTCCTGACTGTTGATCTCAGCCAGTTTGGTATGTTCGATAATCTGCTCGGATTTACAGTCATTCTCGGGCTGGGACTCGTCTTTTGCCAGGCTGCATGGACAACTTGGGCACAGCAGAAAACGATAACTGTGTCCAACGGCGAGGTGGATGTGAAAGTCAAAGGTGGAAGCGGTAAGAGCGAACGCTTCCCAGTTACGGAGGTGGAGAACGTCGATGTACGAATCTCGGGGAGTCGATCTAACGCCTCTAAGTACCCTCAATCTGATTATCAGGTCGTGATCTTAAAGCGGGGCGCTGCCAAAGAGACTGACAGCGTTGCATCGGGGATTGCAGATACCCTTGGGCAGGTCTTTGGGCAGAA
>CAZZCI010000080.1:0-9464 GCA_964653015.1 uncultured Rhodothermales bacterium | reverse complement strand
ACAAAACAGGACGGGGGCGAGTTGGACTCGATGCCATTGCCGAGCGGGCATCCTCGTGAGGAACGGGCAGGACAGTCCAGATAACCGACAGGGATATTCGCGTTGCTTCTGATCGCGAGTGCAGGGAAAGCGCGATGGATAGCATAGATGTCTTCCAGCAGAGTCGATCAGTGAGCGCGGAACGCGTCGGATCAGCTTAACTTACCTTGCTGAACCGTGAGTGTGGTATGAATCCATAGCATCTGCACACCGTATCGGACCCACTACGACATGAACCGAAATCAGTGACTGGTGTATACAGTGGTCCTTAACACGTAACAATTTGATTACAGGCATTGGTGCCAGGATATTTGAGTTGTACCTTAGCCAATTGTCATGTTCTTGGGCACTTTATGAGCCAGCTTTGAATCGTTTGCCATTTTCCATCTGCGTGTGCGTTTTGAAGGCGACCCGCCCTACCCTCCCACTCATGCCTCCTGCCGCTCACGCGCAGCAATCTGTTTAGCCTATGGGCATCATTGCAATTGGAGATATACACGGATGCGCTGCCTCCCTCGAAGCGCTTCTTGAAGCTATCGACCCTGCAGAGAACGACCATTTACTGTTTATTGGCGATTACATCGATCGGGGTCCTGACTCGCGGGGCGTCATCGATCAGTTAATCGCGTTGGACAAGACGCATGAGTGCACCTTCCTTCGTGGAAATCATGAAGCACTCATGCTCAATTACTTGGATCTAGGGGCGTTCAACCTGTGGCGCATCAATGGAGGCATTACCACAATGCAAAGCTACATTAGCGATGATGGCTCGGCTGTGGAGATTCCAGAAGAGCATGAGCAGTTTGTGCGCGATACAAAGCTATATTACGAGACCAACGACTACTTTTTCGTGCATGCAGGCTTGAAAGCCGATCTTACGATTCAGGAGAACCTGGATCAGTTTGGTGAAGAGGTTTTTCTGTGGGAACGGGGGCATCTTGAAGCATCCTCGTTTGCCTGGGAGAAGCCCGTCGTATGTGGACACACGCCTCATGCCGATCCGATCGACCGCGAAAAGCTGTTGATGATTGATACGGGATGCGTGTATCACGATCAGCCCGAGATGGGCACGCTCACAGCGGTGCGCTTGCCCCAACGTACCTACATCGAAGTAGCGTACGCCGATGCTCCGCCGGTGCAATAAGCTAAAACGCGAGCAAGAAACAGGGGCTCGAACTCGTCCACAACGCGCCGTGCATGGCATCCACGTCAGCATTTCGCGAAACACCTCGGGGCGCACGTCTTTGCAGCGTGTCGGAACGGGCGGTCGAACGGAGCTGAAGATGAAGGAGCCGGTCGCCGTCTGTACACACACCTTCTGATGACTCTCTGACCGACGTTATGTCCCTTCGTTGCGGTTTTGTTGGGCTTCCCAATGTGGGCAAGTCCACCCTGTTTAACGCGTTAAGTGATGCCGGTGCCGAATCGGCCAACTATCCGTTTTGTACGATTGAGCCCAATGTGGGCGTGGTGCCGGTGCCTGATGAGCGCTTGCATACGCTGGGTACGCTTGCCGAATCGAATGATGTTATTCCCGCCAGTATTGAGTTTGTAGACATTGCTGGTCTGGTTGAGGGCGCTGCTGAAGGCGAGGGCCTCGGCAACCAGTTTTTGGCAAACATCCGCGAGGTGGATGCCATCATTCACGTGGTGCGCTGCTTCGATGATGACAATGTGGTACACGTATCGGGTAGCGTAGACCCGGTGCGCGACATCGAAGTGATTAACACCGAACTGTTGCTGAAGGACCTTGAGACGGTCGAAAAGCGCGTAGAGCGAACCCGAAAGCCCGCTAAGTCGGGCGATAAAGAGGCTGTGCAAAAGCTCGATACGTACGAGCGGCTGTACGACCATCTGTCGGGTGGCCATCCTGCCCGCACGTTCGATGCAAAAGAGCGCGATCGAGCCATAATTCGCGAGCTCTTTTTGCTGAGCAGCAAGCCGGTCCTCTATGCGGCCAATGTAGGCGAAGATAGCTTGCCCGAAGGCAACGCGTACGTTGATGAAGTGCGTGCAGTAGCCGCTGAAGAGGAGGCTGAGGTGGTTGTCATTTCAGCAGAGATTGAGTCGCAAATCGCCGAGTTTAGCGATCCCGACGAACGCGAGCTCTTCCTCGATGAGCTTGGCCTGGAGCAGCCCGGCTTAGAGCGTCTCATTAAGGCGGCGTATGACCTGCTAGGGCTCATCACGTTTTTTACAGCCGGTCCTAAGGAGGCCCGTGCATGGACGATTGAGCGCGGCACGAAAGCTCCCCAGGCGGCGGGCACTATCCACACTGATTTTGAGCGCGGGTTTATTCGCGCAGAAACGATCCATTTCCAGGATTACGTTGAGGCTGGATCTGAAGCGGCCGCCCGCGATGCAGGTGTGATGCGTACCGAGGGCAAAGACTACGAGGTTGAGGATGGGGATGTGATGCTCTTCCGCTTTAACGTGTAGACGGTTCAATCACCGCTCACATACGTGTATTGCCGTTCCCCCATACTGCCCCATCCGGTAAACACAAATTCGTTGTGCGGCGTGGTGAGCGGCTCTATCGTCGTTTCTTGGCCGTAGGTGTGTGCGGCATGAATGGCTTCGTACGTTTCGAAGGATAGCGACGTACGCGCATCCAATTGGTCGGTGATCGTGAGTGCGTTGATGGCGTTATGCCAGCCCGGCTGAATGGTCTCTGCGTGCACTTCTGCCTGCGCCCCCGAGCCGTAGGAACAGACAAGCAGCTGTTGCCCGGTCAGGTCGTTGCCCGCTTGCGCGGCCTGCTGTAGCAGACTAGCGCGGGCAATGTGCACTGAGCCCGTATACCAGTTGCCGGTGCGCCCCGAAAGTGCCAGCGTAGGGGTGATCTTCGCCTCATACCAGGCTTTGTACGGAGCACACTGCTTAAACGCATCCAGATAGGCTTTCATGGCATCGTCGTACGCGTCTGCATTGTCAAAATCATCGGCAGAGGGCGGTTTGCCAATTTCAGCAGCGATGGCGGCTTCTTGCTCTGTGCCGGCAATGAGGTGCCGATACATGCGCAGGCCGGCTTTGCGTACCATGCCAGGAAACGGAGTGTGAAACGGCAGTGCAGCGAACTGCTCAGGCGCTACGCGTCCGGCGACCGACTCATAGTCGTGCAGCGCCTCCATCACACGATCCAGATACACGCCGATAGAGCGGCGGCCATCCACGCTAGGAAATTGCTGGTTGGGCTTTAGAAAGTCAGTTTCGTCTTTGCTCCCAATGCCTTGGTCGGTAGACAGAGCAACAATTGATGGGTTTTCGCTGATGTAAAGCGCCACGGCTCCTGCCCCTTGCGTAGCTTCGCCGGGGTCGTCGCGTTCGTACAGTGCTGTATCGGTAAGGACTACCAGAGCGCCGCGTCCGCGGTGGCGGCCTGCGCGAATCCAGTTGCAGGCATCGTCGACGGCTTGGGTGCCCGAGAGACAAGCAAACTTGCGCTCGCCCTTGTTGGTGTGGGTGAAGGTTTCGTCGAACACCTGCTCCAGGCATCCTGCGATATAGGTGGAAACAGGTTTTGAACGGTCAAAAGACGACTCGGTAGCTACATCAAGCCGGCCAATATCACCTGGGGTGAGTCCTTCACGATCCATCAACTGCTTGCAGGCATTGGCTCCCATCGTTACGATGTCTTCGTACACATCTGGGAGAGACGAAGCCGTAAGCCCAAGCCCTTTGGTATACTTTGCCGGGGCTTCTCCTTTTTCAGAGGCAAACGTTGTGGGCAAGTCGAGTTTGAGCTTGCCCGTCCAAATGCTCATAGCGTCAATACCAACAGCAGCCATACGTTGAAAGCGAGTCTACAAAAAGGAACAGAGATAGTGCATGGACAATTCTGCACAGCGGGCGAATCCACGTAGTATGGTTGAACCGCTGTTTGTGCGATCCATTAAGTAGGATGCACAGCGGGGAATATTCGCAGCGCTATGCGAGATGCACCGATGCGTGCAAGATTGGGTTCCAGCAGAAGTTAGCGTGGGTTTCGTACCGAGAGGCTCGTTACCAATGTGTTGCGCCTCCTGCTCTATTTGCGCTTCATAACCAAAAATATATTTGTATGCGTCGTACCTGGATTGTGTGTAGCTTTGTAGCTGGGATGCTGTTTGCCCTTGGCTGTGCCGAGGAGTCGCCCCCGCCCCCCGCCGAGTCGCAGGAATCGATAGCTGAATCCTTTACGCCTGAGACAGCAGCCGATTCGCTTGCGCTGCGCGTATACGAGGCGCATGGAGGCGATGCCTGGGAGCAAGCGCCCTATCTTCGGTTTGATTTTGGGGTTGCACAGGGCGAGGCTGTAGACGTAGTGGCGCGCCATCTGTGGGATCGGGAGAACGGACAGTATCGGGTTGAGTGGGACAACAACGGAACTCGATGGGTTGCTATTCTCGATCTGCATAGTGCGGAAGATCCTCCTGATGGACGGGTGTTTGAAGACGGAGAGCCGGTTGTTGGCGAGGCCGCCCAGGAGCCCCTTGGGCAGGCGTACCAGCGCTACATCAACGACACGTACTGGTTGCTTGCGCCGTTGAAGGTGCTCGATGATGGGGTGCGCCGTTCGATTGATGCGGAGGCTTCGACCGAAGAACAGGCTGTGCTACATCTTTCGTTTGGGGAGGTTGGGCTTACGCCTGGCGATGAATACTGGCTGTACATTGACCGAGACACCCATCGTATCACAGAATGGGCCTTTCATCTCCAAAACATGGAGGAAGACGACGAGCCGCGTGCGTTTGCATGGACCGACGCGGCGACGTTTGAACGTCCCGAAGGTACGATCTATCTACATGCGCGCAAGCAAAGCCAGTCCCAACAGATGGCGATTGTAATGCCCACGCTTGATGTGCCTGATACCGTCGATTCGGCGCTTTTTGAAGACGGCACGCCCGGTTTGTTGGAATAACGCCTTCGTTTGCTCCAAGCAGTAGGGCCCTCTGGGTGCATGGATTACAGGTGGCAAATTGCGCGGCGTTATCTGTTTAGCCAGAAACGCATTTCGCTGATCTCGTTGATCACGGGCCTCTCTACGGTGGGGGTGGCATTAGGCGTGGCGGCGCTAATCGTGGTCCTCTCGGTCATGAACGGGTTCTTCGACTTTGTGCGGGGGCTTATGGTCTCGCTCGACCCGCATGTGCGCATTGAGAGTGTAGAACCCGAGGGGCTTGCCCAGGCCGATTCGCTGGAGCGCCTTGCGCTTACGCTTGACGACGTCGCTTCGGCCTCTGCCTTTGTGGAAGGGCGCGCTGTGCTTCTTGAACGGGGTGGGTCCGGCTCCAACACGGTGGTAACGGTGCGGGGCGTGGTGCCGCATGCCAACACCGATGTAGAGGCAGCAGTGTACCAGGGAGCCTTCGACCTAGAGCGTAGCGATGGAGCTGCAGGCATTGTGCTGAACAGGCAGCTGGGCCAGGAGCGCGGACTGCTACCCACCGATACCGATACCCCCCGCGTCGCGCTCATTTCGGCGGCCGGCATAGAGCGCAGCCTCACGCAGGTTTTCAGCGTTCCTCGACTTCACTGGTTTGATGTGCGTGGACTCTTTGACATGCAGGCTGGCACCGATGAAGCCCGTGTATACATTTCGGTGGATGCTGCCCAACGGCTGTTTCAGATGAACGAGCGCGTGTCTGGTATTGACATCCGGCTGCACGATATTGACCGCGCCGATGCGATAAAAGCCGAATTGGAGCGTCATCTCGATGCCGAGGCATTTACGGTGCGTACCTGGTATGACCTGCAGCGCGCTCTTTACGACGTAATGCAGCTCGAAAAGTGGGGCGCATGGGCTATTCTGTTTCTCATTGTTATGGTGGCCGCTTTCAACATTGTTGGCTCGCTTACGATGGTTGTCATCGAAAAACGACGCGATGTAGGGGTGTTGCGTGCCATGGGGGTATCAAAACGCAACATTCGGCGCATCTTTTTGGCGGAAGGAGCGTTGATCGGTCTCGTTGGTACAGGTACAGGTACAGCACTTGGACTTGGGCTTGCTCTGCTACAAGATCGATTTGCCCTTGTACCGCTCAGTCAGGCCGATTCGTTTTTGATTGATGCGTATCCGGTGCATATACTGTGGACCGATGTCGGCTTGGTGGTTGGTGCTTCGTTTGCGCTCTGTGTGGCCGCGTCGGTATACCCGGCATGGCGCGCCGCATCGGTGCCACCGGCCCAAGCCATTCAGGGCGATGCATAACGACAAAAATAGAATCGCAACGATTCCGTGTTATCTTAACAAACAAATGTAGGCGCAGGCGTCTACAAAAAGACTGTCGATGCATAGTGCGCGCGCCTAGCCGTATACAGCATAGACCGCCCCGCCGGTACCTCTTTTGAGTATAACGATGCCCCCAAGATCATGGCACGTAAAGACGATTTGACAGGCAAGGGCCCGGTTACGGGTAACACCGTGTCGCGCTCCAACAACAAAAAGAAGCGTCGTTTTCAGCGCAACCTGCAGAAGAAACGGTTTTACATTCCCCACGAAGATCGGTGGATTACGTTGAAAGTGTCTGCAAAAACACTGAAAACGATCAACAAGAAAGGCATTCAAGCCGTGCTAAAAGAGGCGCGCCGACAAGGGGTGAACGTGTAAGGCGTTTTGCGTGGAGCTCTTTGTAGCTTCAACATGCAACGACTGCACGAGCCTCCCTCCACGTTCATTGAAGCGAGATTGACCGATGGCAAAAGGAAATCGCGTCCAAGTTATTCTTGAGTGCACTGAAGCTCCGGGTACGTCGCGGTACCACACGACCAAAAACCGGCGCAACACCAGCGACCGGCTAGAGCTCAAGAAGTACAACCCGGTTTTGCGTAAGCATACCATTCACCGAGAGAAGAAGTAATCATGGCCAAGAAAGGAAAAGGCGCTGCGGCGAAAAAAATGGCGCGCATTGTATTTGCAAAGAAAAAAGACAATGGGCACTATAGCTTCCGCCAAAAAATGGTGCCGCTCGATACCGTAAAAGAAGAACTCAAGCAAGCACGCAAGAATTAAGCGTGCCTGTATACCTACGGGGCGTGGCGCAGTCCGGTTAGCGCACCTGCTTTGGGAGCAGGGGGTCGCCGGTTCAAATCCGGCCGCCCCGACCATAACGGTACGAGCCATCTATGCTTGCATAAAACGTGGCGTCAGAAACGGCGGCACGTTTCGTGCATCTATGTGCGTGTGCCCACTCCATGCGCCCGTAGCTCAGTTGGATAGAGCAGCGGACTTCTAATCCGCAGGCCGCAGGTTCGAATCCTGCCGGGCGTGCGTTTTCATTGAAGCACCGGCAGAACGCTTCCAAGCGGAACTCGAAACTTCGTTCTGTAATACGTACCTACTGAAGTACGCATCATTTGCACTGGGTGACGTGGCCGAGTGGTTAGGCAGAGGCCTGCAAAGCCTTGTACGGCGGTTCGAATCCGCCCGTCACCTCTTTTGAATACCATCCTGCATGTCAAATATGCGCCGTTGTCTTTGAAAGGCAGCGGCGCTTTTGTTGTTGTACATCAGTGTTTTGCGCATCGGGGGCAACAGAAAAGCTCTTCTTCCCAAAGATGCATTTACACGATTCTTGCATCTCAAGAACCGGTACTGCCATCTATGCGAATCCGGACCGTGTAGTGGGTCGTTTATAAGTCACATCTATTCTCTGTTTTTTTGCGCACCGCATGTCTAATTCTCCATCTGATTCGGCTCCGACGCTTACTCCGGGCACACTGTGGACCACGCTGCTGCGCATCGCCCGGCTGGCCTATCCCTACCGATGGCGACTCATTGCGGCTATTTTGGCAACCTCTCTGGGGGCACTCATTGCGCTGGTTGTGCCGCTAGGTCTTCGCGAACTGCTAAACGCAGTCTTCGAAACGGCCGACCGCTCCATGCTGAATCAGCTTACGCTGGGCCTGCTGGTGCTCTTTGTGCTGCAGGCGCTGTTCAGTTTCCTCGGAACGTACGGACTGGAGTGGACCGGAGAGCGGGTCGTGGCCGATCTGCGTAAGAAACTCTATGCGCATCTGCATAAGCAAGACCTCGGCTTTTTTGCCAACCGGCGCACCGGCGACCTCACCTCACGCCTCACCAACGACGTAAGCTCGGTGCGCGACGCTGTTACACAAGCGCTGTCCGAGTCATTTACGCAGGTACTGTCGCTCGTCGGGTCGGTAGCGCTCATGATTGTGCTCAACTGGCGCCTGAGCCTCATCATTTTCGTCGTCGTGCCCGTGGTTACGGCGGCTGCCATCGTATTTGGTCGGTGGATTCGTCGGCTGGCACGCACCATCCAGGACGATCTGGCCGATACGACAGCCATTGCCGAAGAGGCTATTGCCGGGATGCGTACAGTGAAGAGCTTTGCCCGCAGCACCTACGAAACTGAGCGGTACCACACCGCGGTAGAACGCCTCTTTTCCACCGCCCATCGCAAAGTGTGGGCCTCGGCGCTCTTTTCGTCGAGTGTCGGATTTATGTTCTTCGGAGCCCTCGTCGCCATCTTTTGGTACGGCGGTACCGAAGTGCTGGCCGGACGCCTCACAACGGGCGATCTGGTGGCGTTCATTTTCTACGCTTTCAACATTGCGCGCAGCGTCGGCGGCCTCTCGCGGCTCTACAGCACGCTCAACAGCGCAGCGGGCGCTTCCGAACGTATCTTCCAACTGCTTAGCGAACCTGCCACCGATGCCGATGACCCCACGCTACCCGCCTTGCCACCTATCGAAGGGCGCGTTGTCTTCGAGCAAGTCACCTTTGCCTACGAGCCCGGTATTCCCGTGCTGCACGACCTTACATTCACCGTGCCTGCGGGGCAAACCGTAGCCCTCGTCGGGCCCAGTGGTGCGGGTAAAACCACGCTCTTGAGCCTCATTCCTCGCTTCTACGATCCGCAGTCAGGATCCATTCGGGTGGATGCCACCGATATTCGCTCCGTCACATGCAGCAGTCTGCGTCAGCAGTTGGCGTTGGTCTCGCAAGATGTGCATCTGTTCAACGCCACGATTGGCGATAACATTCGCTATGGCGCCCTCAACGCGACCGATGCCGAGGTCGAGCAGGCCGCCCGCGCTGCCAATGCCCACGGGTTCATCACAGCGCTAGAGGATGCGTACGATGCGGCGGTTGGGGAACGGGGCGTTAAACTCAGTGGCGGACAACGACAGCGCATTGCCATTGCGCGCGCCCTGCTTCGCGATGCCCGCATCTTATTGCTTGACGAGGCCACATCGGCCCTTGATGCGGAGTCGGAGGCGGAAGTGCAGGAGGCGTTAGAGCGGCTTATGGAGGGACGCACCACGTTCATCATTGCCCACCGGCTGGCTACGGTGCAAGACGCCGATCGCATTCTGGTGATGGATGAAGGGCGCATTGTGCAGGAGGGCACCCACGCCGAACTGCGCAAGCAGCCGGGACTCTACCAACGTCTGGCCGACTTGCAGTTTCACGACCACCC